>CAYLSF010000012.1:0-23012 GCA_964385675.1 uncultured Saprospiraceae bacterium | reverse complement strand
TTCTATAACTACCGTTTCTGTATTTGCTCAATCTGAAGCGACGACGATTGAAATTGACCAACGACTCTATGAGGTATTTGAAAAAGATTATTTGGAGCGTTTACAAACCATTAATCCTTTTATGATTCAATATTATAATTTCTTTTTGGATAATGGATATCAAATAATGGATATGCCAAAAGGTAAAGATTATTCTAAGTTGAAAAAAGTATCTATTAAGAACATTGAAAAACTGAATATTCTAAAGTTGCAAGAAAAATATAAACTCCCTACACATTATACCAATCGTCAGTTTTATAGAATCAAGCAGACTAATCAATTACTTATTCTTTTGTCAGAGAAAGAGTTTGTAAAGAAATTGAATAAACACCTAGGACGGACGTATTAAAACATCACACTTTAAGTCTAAAACACTAACTTATCTTATTACTACTGAAAAGTTAAAATTTATGAAAAATTTATATTTAATATTTACAGTAATATTAACTCCTTTTTTTCTTTTTGCTCAAAACTATGAAATAGATGTTTTTGATGGTCAAACTATCAATACTTGTGGAGGTACATTTTATGATAGTGGAGGTCAATTTGGAGCCTATTTAAATAATGAAAATTATACGGTTACCTTTTGTTCTTCTACTCCAGGGCAAGCTATTCAGATAGATTTTACAACTTTTACGTTGAGTCCTAATGATATTCTTTGTGTATATGATGGTACGACTTCTACTGCACCTAATTTAGGCTGTTTTAGTAGCGTTATGCCTGCGACTACGGTAGTTACAACTGCTGCTAATACTGGGGGATGTATGACTTTGCAATGGATTTCTAGTCCTAATGGGATTGCTGCTGGTTGGGCAGGTAACATTAGTTGTGTTACTCCTTGTCAACCTGTAGAGGCTACTTTGGCAAGTGCGAATCCTGCACCTGTTCCATTACAAAATGGATTTATAGATATTTGCCCAGGTACACCTGTTGTTTTCAATGGTCAAGGAACTTATCCTCAAAATAATACGAATTATACGCAATCAGATGCTACCTCTAGTTTTTTATGGACGGTAGAAGGGGTACAATATACAACTCAAAATATAACTCATACCTTTAATCAACCTGGAGGGTACAGAGTACAACTGGAAGTAACCGATGTGAATGGTTGTAAGAGTACAAATATCTTGGATCAGAAGGTACGTGTTAGTGCAGATCCTATATTTGATGGCACTACCGCTTCTGCGAATACAATATGTATTGGAGATACGGTGACACTAAATGGATTTGTAACACCTCAAGAAGAAGACTTTGCTACACCTATTAGTGAAGGAGGGACATTTTATTTACCTGATGTAGTCTCTACAAATGGAACATGTTATACAGGAACACTATCCGTGAATGATTTTATACCCGGTCAAACCATATCAAGCATTAATGATATTTTAAGTGTTTGTGTAAATATGGAACATTCCTATATGGGGGATTTAAGTATTGAATTAATTTGTCCAAATGGTACTTCTGTTCAATTTCACAATCAAGCAGGTGGTGGTACGTATTTAGGTGTACCTGTGATAAATCCCGATGGTGTGCCAGGTACAGGTTGGGATTATTGTTGGGCAACAGGAGCCCCAAATAGCACATGGGCAGTAGTGAGTGGTGGAGTTCAAACGCTACCGGCTGGAACTTATACGCCTAATCAGTCTTTTGCTGGTTTTGTAGGCTGTCCGCTTAATGGGGATTGGACATTACGAATTTGTGATTTTTTACCTGTTGATGATGGTTTTGTATTTGAATGGAGTATAAATTTTGATCCATCATTATATCCGTCCTTAGACCCTTTTACACCAACGATTGCTGCCACAGATAAGCAATGGTTGCCTAACCCTTCTATTATCAATAATGTAGGAGATACAACGATTACGATAGTTCCAACAACACCTGGTACGGCTTCTTATACTTTTAGTGGGACTAATGAATTTGGTTGTACGTATGATACGACTATTAATATTACCGTTTTACCATTTACAGATCCTGCTTGTATTGAATGTGACTCTATTTTATTTCAGCAACCTCAAAATGATGAAACGATTTGTCTAGGAAGTTCAGTTGGATTAGATGCTACATTTAATAGTAATTTAGATGATGTGACTTTTACCCATATTTCGGGGGCAACTATTCCTACAGGCTCATTTTTGGATGCTGACTTAAATGTTATAGGGGTTCAGCCCTTACTCGTTAATGCCAATTCAATCGAATCTGTCTGTGTTAATATTGATCATGAGTTTGTAGGTGATGTAACCATGTATTTGGTAGCACCAAATGGTCAGCAAATATTATTATCGGATGCAAATGGCGGCTTTGCAGATGATTATACAAATACTTGTTTTTCTCCATCAGCCACACAGCCTATTACAAATTTTAGTCCCCCCTTCACAGGTACATTTTTGCCGCAGCAAGGAAACTGGACAAATGTAACTAATGTACCCGCAAATGGTATATGGAAGTTAAGGGTTACAGATAATCAGCCTGGTGGCGATGGTACTTTGTTAAATTGGTCAATTACTTTTACAAATCCACATAATATTACCTATAATTGGACACCTGCTACAGGATTATCTTGTACAAATTGTCCAGATCCTACTGCAAACCCTGATACTACCACAACCTATATTATTAATTTAAGTGATAATTATGGTTGTACAACTGCTGATACAATTGTTGTGAATGTCATACAGCCCTTATCAGCACCTGTAGCTCAATGTGCAAATGTTACGGGTACAAATATTACTGCAAGTTGGGGAGCAGTAACAGGAGCAGTTGGGTATCAAGTAAATATAAATGGTACAGGTTGGATTTCTCCAAATGGTTCATTATCACATGGATTATCTGGATTACAACCGAGTACAACTGTACAAATAGAAGTACGAGCCATAGATGGGATCTGTAATGCGAATGGAGAAATTGATACGATTAGTTGTACAACGTTACCCTGTGTAATGGTCGCTCAGCTGGATTCTACCATAGATGTAAGTTGTTTTGGTGGTAGTGATGGGCAAGCTTTTATATCTAGCACTGGGGGGCAGTTACCTATTAGTTATCAATTAACGGGAATAACACAAAATAATACAGGTGTCTTTACTGGACTATCTATCGGTAGCTATGAGGTCGTTATTCAAGATGCTTTAGGATGTTTAGATACTGTCGATTTTAATATAGGTGAACCAACAGATATAACCTTAGTTGCCAATAAAGAAGATGTCTTATGTTTTGGCGGAAGTGATGGGGAGGTCAATGTTGTGGCTAGTGGTGGTATTGCTCCTTATACCTACAGTTGGAATACTTCTCCTGCTCAATCGACTGATACCGTTAGAGGATTACCTATAGGTACTTATACAGTTACGGTAACAGATGCTAATAATTGTACAGCAACGGCTTCTGTTACGATTAATCAACCTGCTGTTTTACAAACGGCGATGTCTAAAATTGATGTAACTTGTTTTGGAGGTACTGATGGAACAGCCACCGTGAATGTGGCTGGAGGAGTGACACCTTATAGTTTTTTATGGGAAGCGGATGCTGGAAATCAGATAACAAGTACAGCAACTAATTTAGCTACTGGAACTTATACGGTTACTGTAACAGATGATAATAATTGTACAATAGTAGATTCTGTAACGGTTAACCAACCCGATGAAATTTTATTTAATGCGACGACACAAGATTTAATTTGTCATGTTTCTACTCAATTAAATGGAGGAAATGCTCCTACAGATGGTGTAATTCAAGTTGCTATTACAAGTGGAGTAGGACCTTTTGAATATTCAATAGATTGTGGGGCAAATTGGCAAACAAGTAATTTATTTACAGGACTAGCCCCATTGACTTATCAAGTAACGGTAAGAAATCTAAATGGGACTTGTCAAACAGCTTGTGTGCCTGTTACAATAAATCAACCGGATTCAATTGATTTATCTTTTACAACTAATCAAGTTACTTGTTTTGGTTTATCAGATGGAGATGCTACCGTTATTCCAACAGGTGGAACAGGAGGCTATACTTATAATTGGAATACTTCGCCTGCTCAAAATACACCAACATCCATTAATCTACCTGGAGGGGATTTTATAGTGACGGTAACAGATGCCAATAATTGTTATGTTGTGGATACCGTTAATGTATTTGCTCCCGTATTAGTTAATATGGATACAATTTATAGTACCCCTACCTTATGTTATGGTTCAAATGAAGGAACGGTCAATACACAAGGTTCAGGAGGAACTGGTGTTTTAACCTATTTCTGGAACACACCTGCTACCGCAAGTTCTCCAAATGCTCAAACTGTTACCAACTTATTTACAGGCGTATATTCTACAACCATTACAGATGAACAAGGCTGTAAAGTCGTAGATAGTATATTGGTTCAGCAACCCGACTCCTTAGAATTATCATTTACGACAACCTCTTTATTCTGTTTTGAAGATAGTTCGGGTACAGCTACAGTTTCTACTATTGGTGGAACGGCTCCTTACACTTATGTATGGTCTAATACACAAATGGGAACTACTGCCACTAATTTACCATCTGGTTTTGTAACGGTTACCGTAACAGATGCAAATAATTGTACAAATGTGGACAGTGTATTTGTGAGTCAACCGCCTCCATTATCGCTTATTACGAGTTCTACACAAGTAACTTGTAATGGAGATGGAGATGGCACGGCTACGATTACACCTTCTGGCGGGGTCGGTGGTTACACTTATTTATGGAATGATATGCAAACAGATTCTACAGCTATTGGATTAAATGGTGGTTGGCATTTTGTCACCTTGACGGATGCAAATAATTGTACCTTAGAGGATTCTGTATTTGTATTGGAACGGCCGGCTTTAGTTGTAACAGATACATTTAGGCAAGTCAGTTGTACAGGATTTGGAGATGGAACAGCTACGATTACAACAATAGGAGGAACAGGTAACTACACCTATCAATGGGATAATGGACAAGATTCTATAACTGCTATTAATTTAGCTGGAGGAACGTATTTTTATACGGTGACGGATAGTGATAATTGTACAATTTCTGATAGTGTAACCGTATATGAACCACCTGTTTTAACTTCAACTATTTCAGGTACAAATATTAGTTGTAATGGAGGATTAGATGGAACAGCAAGCGTAGTTGCTATTGGTGGTTCTCCACCTTATGCTTATACTTGGGAAAATAATCCACAAGTTAATCCTAATGTATTTGGTTTAGCAGCAGGCTGGACTTCTGTAACAATCGTGGATGCTTATGGATGTATTCGGATTGATAGTGTATTACTTACAGAACCTGCTCCATTAGAAACTTCTACCATAGAAACCCCTGTGATTTGTTTTGGCGATTCCACAGGAAATGCCATTACAACGCCTATGGGAGGAACTGCACCTTATACTTATCAATGGTCTTTTAATAATGATATGGATTCTATTTTAAATGATGTGCCAATAGGAACATATATTGTTACTATAACAGACGATAATGATTGTGCACTAAATGATACGATTACGGTAACGGAACCACCCTTACTAACTATTGATTTAGATTCTACATGGGTAACTTGTTTTGGAGCAAGTGATGGTGGAGTCTCCGTTAATCCATCGGGTGGATTTGGAACGTATAGTTATCAATGGAGTTCTGCGGCAAAAGATACCTTTGCTTTTGTAAATAATATTCCTTCTGGAACTTATACGGTTACCGTTACAGATGCTAATGGGTGTTTTTCCATTGATAGTATTTTTGTTCCACAACCTACTGAAATACAATTGAGTTTACGATTTACCCCTACAACTTGTTTTGGATTTAGTGATGGTACGGCTACTGTAACCGCTACAGGAGGAACACCTAGTGTAAATGGTTACACTTATGCTTGGGAAAATTCAACCATGAATGACTCAACCTATACAGGACTAGTAGCAGGAATGTATAGTGTAACTGTAACTGATGGAAATGGCTGTTTGGCAGTAGATAGCATTATGGTACAAGAACCTGCTCCGATTACCTTGAATTTTAGTCAAACTCCTGCAAGTTGTTTTGGATTCTCTGATGCAGAAGGTTATGTAATGGCAAGTGGTGGAAATGGAGGCTACAGTTATACTTGGGGAACAAGTCCAATTCAGACAGGAGATACCGCTTATGCCTTATTAGGTGGAGCAACTTACACCGTAGGCGTAGTCGATACTTTGGGTTGTATTGGTTCGGATAGTATCACCATTATTCAACCCAATGAATTAGAAGTAAGTGTTAGTGGTACAGATATTAGTTGTTTTGAAGGAAATGATGGAACCACAACTATAACGCCTTTAGGCGGTACAACACCTTACACTTATCAGTGGGATGCCGCTGCTAATAATCAAATTACGGCAACAGCTACCAATTTAGTTGCTGGAACTTATTTTGTAACCTTGACAGATGGAAACAATTGTTTTACCTCCACATCAATTACATTGACAGAACCTACTCCTTTGAGCTT
Organism: uncultured Saprospiraceae bacterium; assembly: GCA_964385675.1. Taxonomy (GTDB): domain Bacteria; phylum Bacteroidota; class Bacteroidia; order Chitinophagales; family Saprospiraceae; genus CAYLSF01. The sequence goes on along the minus strand of CAYLSF010000012.1, from coordinate 16,519 downwards.
GACAACTGACCAATCTAATATTTTATGTTTTGGTGAAGCAACAGGCGTGGCTACGGTACAAGGTAGTGGTGGAACACCTAATTATAGTTATGCTTGGATGACCAACACAGGCGTACAAATTAATGATACGGCTATTGGTTTAATAGCTGGCACTTATCAAGTGACAGTAACAGATGCTTTTAATTGTACTATAACGGATAGTGTAACTATTACACAACCTGATGCACCATTATCGTCAACGGTGGTAACAGAAGATGTAACTTGTTTTGGAGATTTTGATGGTCGAATCACGGTAACTTCTGTAGGCGGAACACCGAATTATTTATACCAATTAGAAGATAATAATCAAACGACTAATAATGTCTTTGTTGGATTAAATGCGGGGAATTATCTCGTGCGTATTCAAGATGCTTTGGGTTGTAGAGATAGTGTAACCGCATCTATTTCTCAACTACCTGCTATTGAGATAGATGCTGGTAATGATGCTTTAATAGATTTTCCGAGCGATTATCAAATTAATACGACTGTGACCAATGGTACTGCACCTTTTGTATATGTTTGGACACCCGTGGATACTTTCTTGTCTTGTAGCGATTGTCCTAATCCATTAGTACAAGCGTTAAATCAAGATAAATTTTATACCGTGTTAGTGACAGATGCAGATGGCTGTACGGCTGAGGATGCCCTTTGGATACGTGTGAAAAAATTGCGAGAAGTTTTTGTAGCTAATGCTTTCACACCAAATGGAGATAATGTGAATGATTGGTTATTTGTACAGGGTAGTACTCAGGTTGCTAAAGTTCGCTCTTTCCGTATATTTGACCGATGGGGAGAAATGGTACATGAAGTAGCTGATGTAGATGTAAATGATGCCTTAACTGGAGGATGGGATGGTACTTTTAATGGTAAACCCATGAATCCAGGTACGTTTGCTTGGTCTGCGGAGATTGAATTTATTGATGGAGAAGTGAAAATTTATACAGGGGATGCTTTGTTGATTCGATAAAGATTAAATTTAAAGCGTCACTTTCGATATCTGTTTATCGGCAGACAGAACTATCAGGAGTGACGCTCTTTAGATTATAGGAAATGATTAATTCATTTTGAGCATCACAACTATTTCAAAATATCATCTTGTATAATTTGTTTAAAAATATCATATTCCTCAATCATAGGCGTATGGGCTGATTTTTCAAAAGGATAAAATTGCTTAATGGGAGCTTTAAGGCTATCATAATATTCCTTTGCATATCGATAAGTTGTTTGATAGTCGTGTTTGCCTTGAAAAATATACACTGGAACAGGTTGTTCCTTCAAATCTTCAATTAGATTGTACTCCATCACAGGTTTCCACAATAATTTGAATGACTCAATTGCTCCTTTTATCGTATTAATTTTATCTGAAAAGGTATATTCTTCACAAAAGAGATAGGCTTTAATAATATCACTTATTGGTTGAGGTTCGTAAGTTGCTCCTCCATACATTCCTACATATTTACGGTTGACTTGCATATAGTTAAACCATATTTCTGTCTCGTCATTTATATCGGGGAGCGGTGTGTTTTTAATGATTTCAATAGCTGCCTCATCAAAACGTGCAGCGGCTTCATTAGCCGTGAATTGATAAGATAATACTTCAGAGTCATATTGATTGGCAACTTGCCCTGTTCCTAAATAAGCATGAAACAAGTTAGGATATTTATTCACCATAAACGACCCTAAAAATGATCCCCAGGAGTGCCCAAGTATATAAATTTTAGGTTGATCAAATTTTTCAATTAAATATTGACTAACTGCTCCACCATCTTTTACTAATTGCTCTAATGTAATGGTTTCAGATTTGTCGGTATAAGATTTTCCTGCTCCTCGCTGATCCCAATAACAAATAGTGAAAACAGATTCTAAATCTCTAAACGTTTCTTTAATAAAGGGGAACTCTGGTGTACCTGGACCTCCATGTAAAAATAGTAGGATAGGATTTTCAACATTTTCCCCTCGAATAATTAAAGATTGTGGAATACCTTCCAATATTGGCTTTTCTATTATAGCAATACTGTTTGGGATAAGTTTGCCATCTTTATCAGTCATTGGACGAGTTTCACCAGGACTGTAATACCATATAATCAATAAACAGATACAAATCAGCATTAAAATAAAGCCTAAAATTCGTAAACTCCATTTTTTTAAACTTGACCAAGATTGACGATTCATACCTATTTTTTATTTCAGTAGTTTTTGATAAATAAGACTACGAGTATAATGATTTGTATTGAGTTGACCTAATGTATAAAGTTGATTCTGAGAAATGAGTCGCTCTGGATTATAAAATATTAGTAGTAGGGCAAAATAATGTTGAGATAAAATAACAAAAGCAAAGGACTTGGTAATGACTACGCCTGAATATATTAAGTTGTTTTTAGTGGCTTCATTTAGAAAAATGGAGGAATATTACACTTAATATATCCACTATTTTGTTGAAAAAGTCTTTAAGCTAAGAAATTCTACTTTTTTTTAAACTTAACTGAATCCTCATTCTACACTTTGCACCAAATACAGTATAGTTTTTCTAACTTAGAAGTTCTTTATTGAGTCTCTTAGTGATTAGGGACAAATTCTTTCGAGTTAATACATCATATCATGTTTAAATATATTGTCATCATAAGTAGTATTATGTTAGTATCTTGTTTGGGCTCTAATTCTAAAGAGGAAACTTCAGAAACCATCGAACAACGTCAAGAAGCTACTAAAACGGTTAAGACGGATTCAAAAACACGAATGCCTTCTAATCAAATAGATAGTAAATCAGAAGAGCCAAAAGAACCTACAGCTAAAAAGCAGAAACAGGATAAACCTAAAATGAAGTCTCAGAAGAAATCGGATGTTAAGGTGAAGCCTAAAAAAAATATCCCACAGATAGAACCTCCCAAAATTGAGCAATCTACTGAATTTACAACAGACTACCTTATGGGGAAATTTGAACCTCGTAAGCATCCTGACTTTACTCGAATTGGTAAACAATATGCTTCAAATGGTGGGATGTGGATGCGAAAAGATGCGTATGATAGTTTTGTGAGAATGCATACTGCTGCAAAAAAAGATGGAATTAATTTAAGAATTATTTCTGCGGTACGCCCTTTTTATCATCAAAAAAGAATTTGGGAAGCTAAGTGGACAGGTAAGCGTCAGGTTGATGGAAAAATGTTATCTAGAGAAGTAAAAGAAGGTGCTGAAAATAGAGCCTTAAAGATATTACGATGGAGTTCAATGCCTGGCACTTCTCGTCATCATTGGGGAACAGATGTGGATTTAAATGATTTAAATAATAGTTATTTTGAAAGAGGTAAAGGTGCAAAAATTTATCAATGGCTAACTGAAAATGCCAATGATTATGGGTTTTGCCAAGTTTATTCACCGAAAGATGAATTCCGTCCTTATGGTTATCAAGAAGAAAAATGGCATTGGTCTTATTTACCTGTTTCCAAAAAATTGACGCAGTTGTATAAAGAAAAAATTCAAAATAAGGATATTAGTGGTTTTGAAGGAGCAGAATCTGCAGAATTGATTGATGTAGTAGAAAAATATGTATTAGGTATCAATCAAGATTGTCTTTAAAGAGAACATTCAACTATGCAACAAATAGCTATATACGGTCGATTTCTGAAGCCTAAAGATATTGAATATATTGAAGCGGTTTTTTCTATCTTATTAGAGCATCAAATCATCTGTCTGGTACACAAACCTTTTTTAACACATTTAAAAGGAGAATTACCTGATTTGGTTAAAGATGTTCATCCTTTTTCAGATTATACAAGTCTGAAAACTGCCAAACCTGATTTACTACTTTCATTGGGGGGCGATGGGACAATCTTAGATACTTTAGCATTGGTGCAAGACTCGAATATTCCTATTGCTGGTATTAATTTAGGACGATTAGGATTTTTGACGGGTATTGATAAAAATAAGATTAAAGATTCCTTAGAAGCCTTGATAGAAGGGAAGTATAAATTGGATACCCGTTCCGTATTACATTTAGAATCTAATCATCCAATCGAGAAGTTACAAGCATGTCCGTATGCCCTAAATGATTGCACATTAGCAAAGCGAGATAGCTCTTCTATGATTATAGTACATGCGTATAAGAATGGAGAATTTCTTAATTCTTATTGGGCAGATGGATTGATTATTGCTACACCAACGGGTTCTACAGGGTATTCGCTAAGTTGTGGAGGACCAATTATTTTCCCCGATTCTGGTAATTTTGTGATTACACCTATTGCCCCACATAACCTTACGGTTAGACCGATGGTATTATCTGATGATGCTACTTTATCTTTTGAAATAGAAGGGAGAGATGTAAACTACTTATGTACATTAGACTCCAGAAGTGCTTTAATTCCTCAGGGGATTCAGTTGACTGTAAAAAAAGCTGATTTTCAAGTTCATTTAGTCCGTCTAACAGATAGTGATTTCTTATCTACTTTGCGAGGAAAATTGGGGTGGGGGTCAGATTCTAGAAATTAGTATTTTTAAAATTTTCTCTTTGAAGTTGTTTAATATCTATGGAATGTACACTTATGTTGTCACCATTCCTATAAGACATATTATAATATGTCAAGTGATCTTTTTAATAAATAACTCATCTACTGACGCACGCTTTATATTATTGAAAGTTGTTTTATCAAATTTATAATGATAAACAATTTTTCCTCTCACAAGCCGTTTTACAACAAGTAAAATAAAGGACAAACCTTCTTATATTCGTATATTTTATTGTTTATAATATCAGCCTATCACGAACACTTACATTTAACCATCTGACTATTGAAATCATCTTTAATGTCCGTTATTCGGCATTATTTATGTATTTTTGGTCATTAAAAGGCAGAATTAGGTTATGTGACAATTGGTGACTCCAATCAAAAATCATAACCTGTTTATTACATAAAAGATATTACAATCATGGGTGTTACACTTAAAAATACTTTACTTAACGGTTTCTATCTTATCGGTTTAGTGATATGCACAACGTTATCGACTCAAGCACAAGATTGGGAAGGGGGACTTTGGATCGGAACAGCAAATTATGTAGGTGACTTAAAACCAACATTTGATTTAGATAATCCAGGACTAGCGTATGGTGGTATTATTCGCTATAATTTTGATAAACGATTGGCTTTAAAGTTTTCAGGAAACTTTGGTTCTATTGTTGGAAACGATGCTTTTTCTGAAGATCAATTTCAGCGGGAACGTAATCTAAATTTTGAATCTGATGTATTTGATGCTACCCTTCAATTTGAGTTCAATTTCTTGAAATATATTCATGGTAGTGAGGATAATGGTTTTACGCCTTATTTATTTGGTGGTATTTCATTATTTTCATTTAATCCTACTACAATTCATGAAGGACAAACCGTTGATTTACAACCCTTAGGAACGGAGGGGCAGTTTAGAGGTGAAGAATACGCATTAACGCAATTTGCTTTTGCGTATGGAGGTGGCTTTAAAGTAGATTTAAGTTTTGAATGGAGTTTGAATATTGAGATTAGTGCTAGACGGTTATTTACAGATTACTTAGATGATGTGAGTACAACTTATCCTGATTTTGAAGATTTAGAGGAAGCCAGAGGAGAAGTTGCTGTTGCTTTGTCGGATCGTTCATTTAGTGGCATTAGTGAGCCAGGCAGACAACGAGGCAATAGCCAAAATAATGATATGTATGTATTTTTAGGGGTTGGCTTAGTCTATAATTTTGCTAGAGTCAATTGCCCTTGGTTCTAAAATATACTGTTTTAAGCGGATAAAATCCCGATTGAAACTTAAATTTCAATCGGGATTTTTATTTTGAATATAAAGGAAGGTTTACTATTTTTAAATAGATTTTCACAAATTTCAAAAAGAACCTTCCCCATGAAAGAGACCTTAAAAGACTATTTCTATTTTACCAATAGAGAGTACAAAGGTGTTTTGTTTCTGTTGATATTGTTATTCATTGTAGCAATATTGCCTACTATTTATAGCTTTTTTCAACCACAAACCCAAACAGACTTTTCTACATTAAAAGAAAAAATCGCCCAATTTGAGCAATTACAAGCTGCTGCTAAAACAGCTCCAAAACCATCTTTAAAAAATCAAATCTTACCTAGACCCAAAGGTCAATTATTCAAATTTGATCCAAACACTGCTTCTAAAGAAGATTTTATAGCATTGGGACTATCTCCCAAAGTGGCACAAACCTTTATCAACTTTAGAAATAAAGGAGCTATTTTCTATGATAAAAAATCAACTTTAAAAGTCATTGGATTTACACAACAGGATTATGATCGATTAGCAGGCTTTATGGAAATTAAAACCAATAAATCTCTTGCTAATACTTTTGAAAAAACAAAGGAAGATGACAAATCAGGCATTTCTATTCAGCTTTTTGACTTTGATCCAAATACGGCTTCTGAAGAACAATTGCAACAATTAGGGGTATCTCCTAAAATTGCCCAAACTATTTTGAACTTCAGAAAAACCATGCGATTCAATGAAAAACAAGATTTATTAAAAATATTTGGATTTAAACAAGCAGATTACAATCGATTAGAAGGACACATAAAAATAGAACCGATAGCTCAAAAACGCACTGTGCCTAAGCCTTATAATAATACTTTTCAAAAGCCTAAGACATTTGAGAAAATCAACATTGAAATTAATACTGCAAATGCAGAGGAATGGAAACAGTTGAGAGGCATTGGAAATGCTTATGCCAATAGAATCATAAAATATCGGAAAGCTCTAGGTGGATTTGTAGCTATTACACAATTACAAGAAGTATATGGAATACCCGATAGCACTTTTCAAAATATTAAGTCACAACTTACGCTAAAAAAGCCCAGTATAGCTACCATTAATATCAATACAGCTACCAAAAAAGAATTGAATAAGCATCCTTACTTTAAATGGAAACAGGCAAATGCCATTGTAAAATATAGGAAACAACATGGGGCTTTTACTTCGGTGAAAGATTTATCTAAGATAAAGGTTATTTCACAAGATGTATTGGAAAAAGTGAGTCCTTATTTGACTATCAAATGAATTTTAGCCACAGATTTACATAGTTTAAACAGAAAATTATCTGAGAAATCTGTGCAAATCTGTGGCTAAATAATTATCCCAATTTTTCAAAAGCAGCCTTCAAATCTTCTTTTAGATCCTCCACATCTTCTACCCCTCCACTCAATCGAATCAAAGAATCCGTTAAACCTACTTTTAAGCGTTCTTCTCTTGGTATAGAAGCATGCGTCATAGAAGCAGGATGCCCAATTAAGGACTCTACTCCACCTAAAGATTCTGCTAATGAAAATAAATGTGTATTACTCAAAACTTTGGTAGCAGTCTCCAGTGTATCTTGTTTAAAATCAAAAGAAACCATTCCACCAAATGCTTTCATTTGCTTTTTGGCAATATCATGGTTTGTGTGTGTTTCAAACCCTGGATAATAGACTTTATTGATTTGAGGTTGCTCCAATAAAAAATGAGCGATAGCTTCTGCATTTTCACAAGAACGTTGTACCCTCAAATGAAGCGTTTTAATACCTCTTAAAATCAAAAAACAATCTTGTGGACCTGGCACCGCACCCGATGCATTTTGAATAAAATGTAATCTATCTGCCAATTCCTTATGATTTGTAATCACCGCACCATGCACAACATCGGAGTGTCCGCCTAGATATTTTGTAGCAGAATGTACGACCATATCAGCCCCTAGTTCCAGAGGACGCTGCAAATAAGGAGAAGCGAAAGTATTATCCACACAAGTTAGAATTCCATGTTTTTTAGCAATATTACAGATAGCTTCAATATCCACAATATTCAACATTGGATTTGTGGGTGTTTCTATCCAAATCAACTTGGTTTCAGGGCGAATATTTTTCTCAAAATTCTCCAAATCATACATATTCACAAAGCGAGATTGAATGCCAAATGGCCCAAATACACGACGCATCAGTCGGTAAGAACCACCATATAAATCATTGACGGATAAGATTTCATCACCCGATTTAAATAATTTAACCACAGCATCTAAAGCTGCTAACCCACTAGCAAAACAAATTCCGTATTGACCGCTCTCTAAAGCAGCTAAATTGGTTTCCAATACTTGTCGAGTTGGGTTTTGAGTGCGAGCATATTCAAATCCTTTATGCACACCCGGTGCATCTTGCACATAAGTAGAGGTTTGAAAAATCGGCGTCATTATCGCACCAGAACTCGGATCAGGCTCAATTCCTGCATGTATTACTTTAGTATTAAATTTCATTTTTTTAGCAAGTTATAGGCTACACCATTAAGGAGAGCTTAATTATATATTGTAGGATAGTTTAACGGTACAAACTTCTAATAAAATTTCTATTTCTGAAAATTTGTAGTATTATAATTACATATCATATCATCAATAAACAATCTAATGCTAAAAAAGGATGGGGATTAGCCAAGAATGTAATTTCGAGCTATCATTCCTAATATAAGGCAAATCAAAAGCATAATTCCATATTCCAAGAAGGTTAACCAAACCCGACGTCTTTCGATGACTTTTAGCTTTTTTTGATGAGCTTTAGAAGGGAGGGCTTTTTTTAAAATACGCTTTCGGGCAGTATGTTTCTGTGTTTTGAAAAGGCTTTTATCTCGTCCTTTTCGTAACTTCTTATTCTCTTTTATCGTCCGTATGGCATGTTCTTCAAATCCCATAATCAATTTATTGAGTTAAAAATTGATTGATAAGATGCTCAAAAACAACTTAGTTTTCAACAATATTCCACAAATCACGCTATATTTTGGACATGATAATTAAGACCTCGTTTCCATTAACAATTAATAATTAACAATTACTAAAACCCTTCCCAACGTTTACCTTGAATAGAACAGGTATAAGAAACGCCCCAAATATCATTGGTAAGCGAATAATTTATTTTTAAAATACCATTTTCCATATTACCATACCCCACAATAGTGTTTTGTTCCACTTTATTTTGTTGATAGGGAATATCTATCTGTTGATCTTTGATTTTTGCCATGACCCCTAATTGTTCTATCCAGACTTTATCCCCTCCTTTTGGTACAAGGGTTAAATGATTTAACCGAACATGTGGTGTTCGCTGAGTATTCGTTTTTGAGGTAGGGACTAAACAATCTGTAGCAACTTTAAATGTTCCAGTTAACTCGCTTTGTATAGGCACTGCCAGGTTATCTTCTTCACAACTTTGTAGGAATATAGTTATAGTTACAAGTGTGATTATCCATGATTTCATTGTCATAATAGAGTGATTTACAGGTTTTAATTATTCTTATAACGAATTAGAGGAGTAAAATGTAGCTTACAGAAATGGATTAATTTTTAATAAAATGAGGAAGAGATTGGTAAGGAGGAGAATAAAATTTAAGTTTATCCCAATACCTATTGAGATAAGCACAAATTCATGCTGATAACTATCAGTATGAATTTGTGCTTAAAGTTTGCTGATAATTTATTGGAATTAAAAGGCTATTAAAAGTCTAAATTTATCCAATAAAATTATTCTTCTACGTCCACAGAAAAAGCAATTTTAGTACGGTGTTTAGGTACAAAAGAACGTTCTTCAAAGGTTACATAGCCTTCATAATCTATTAATACAATAGTTGTACATCGAGTACCATAATTTGGACTTTTGATAAACATAGAAGATAACATTCGCTCTAAATCTTTGGGTATATTAGTATCTGGCAAATCCACATCTTCTACTTTGACATCATCTTGCATCATTTTAAATGCTTCCTCTACAGAAAAATCCGTCAAAGTCATCAGACGAGTTAGGTTTTGTTTAGCTTTTTGCACCTTTATCCAAGGGGTATCTAGTAAATGATTGCTCAGACCATAAATTCCAGAATTTAGTATAGTTGGTTCTATTCCCTGATTTGAGGTATAGCCCATATTAATTCCATCAAAAGTTAATAGATTATATCCGTTGTAAGCATCTCCTTTTTCATGTACTTGTTCCAAATATGCATTTTGATTAATAGACTTTGTTAAAAAATCTGTTACCAATTCGCCTCGTGATGGCGTATTCGGTTTTAATGTCATCCCCTCTCGAAAATTTGTTAATGCCGCAAATCGCCCTGTTTTGGTTACGCCTAGCCAAGATCCCTTACTTTTTAAATCCTTACCTGCTAACATTTGAGGATATTCTTCCCACCAATGAGCGGTTTGTGTAGGTCGCTCAAAAAATTCATCCCTATTAGCTACTACAATTAATTTATAAACGGGGTGTACTCGATAAGCAAAAGTAATTAAGCACATATTGACACTTTTTTAGCATTAATTTATTTTTTAAAAATGGTAAAAAGGTAGGAAATGAGTTCTTTAAAAGAGGGACAAAGATGATAACTAAACATCAAAAATCAAACTATTTTCCAAATATCCATTGGTATCAATACAATACACATATAATAAATTACTATAAAAAACAGTTTGTCAATATATAATAATTTATTAAATTGTGTAAAGGTTTAAAAACCAATGCTTCAATCAAATCCTATATTGCTATGATTTTCCAATGCTCCACGGTTATTAACAAGCCTGTATCGGAGGTGTATAGATTCACATTGAATCCTGATAATCTCCAAAAATGGTTATCAAATATCCAACATATCGAATACACAAAAGGTTGCCCAGGCGAAAAGGGAAGTAAAGCTCGGTATATTTGCCAAGAAAACGGTGAGCAAATCATCATGGAAGATGAAATCGTAGAAATTATCGAAAATAAAACCATCCGTAAACGCCTTTCCTACAAAGGCATAAAAATGTCATTAACCAATCGATTTATAGATAATGGTAACAATACTATGACGCTTATCAGCACAACGGATGTACAACTTCAAAATATTTTTCTACAAGGCTATAATTGGTTCAATAAACGAAGTATTCAACATCGTTATCAGAAAGATTATCTAAAATTAAAAAGAATTATTGAGTTAGCACTTTAGACTCAACAATGCTCTAATTTAGATTGAGTTCTAATTTTATCCCTAAATAATTATCTGAATAGTAACGTAATAATACTTTGTAATAATCCCTGTGCTTTACATTCTAAACTATCTTCTGTACAAGGCTTGAAATTATTGGCATTGACAGCTCCGTTTTGCCAGCCATCTGCTCTTGCTCGAATCCAAACAGCTCTATGTGTTGTAGGAAATCCACTTTTGAAATCAATGACTAAGTGTTGGCAATTATTGACATTAGCAGGTTTTGGCATTAGATTAATTCTAACTAAGTAGGGATGATAAGTTCCTAAATCTTCAATTTTAAGGGTATCTACATCTTCTACAAGCACTATTTCATCATTTTTATCTAAATAGAAAGTCTTGTCATAAAGTTCATAACTTACATAATCCTTTATGTACTTATTACCAGAAGAAATATTAGTAGTATCAATTTCCACATAAGCATTATAGACTTCCAATCCATTTGCCGTTGTTGTAAATTCAGTATAGGCCGCTGTATTTTGTGGTACAGTAGGTGTTGTTTCTGTAGCGGCAGGAGTATCAGTTTGTTGAGGTGTTTCATTTTGACACCCAAAACTGATTATCAATAACAATCCAAAAATTATGTATTTCATAGGCTTTTGATTGAAGTTGTTTAATAATTCGTGATAAAATGATTAGTAACTGCTTGATAGTCAAGACGAAGCTCATTTTTATTTTCGTAGCCAATCCCGATAGCTATCGGGAACGGGAATAAAAATAGCTGATACCGATAGCTATCGGTATGGCTTTCAATGAGTTGCTAAGCGTTTATTAAAGAGTTTTTAAACAACTTCATTATTAATTTAATAACAAAAGTACAATACTCCTCGGTAAAGAAATATTAGAATGTATTATTAGTGATGACATCTTTGTACTTTTACCATGAATTTGGAATTTGAAATAAAATATGCTACATCCTAGATTTAAAAATGATGGTCAAGCGGTCTATAAAATGACGGCGAAACAAAAAGCTGCAAGGGATCAGATTGCTGAGAAAATTCAAAATAAAACCTACAAATTGGTAGAAGAAGCCTGTCCTTCTTGTCAAAGTACGGATTGTATGGTGCTTTCTGAAAAGGATATGTATGGCTTGCCAATGACAGTAGCGGTTTGTAAAAATTGTGATTTTGTATATACGCAAAAGCGATTAACCGATGAGTCCTTGATTAAATTCTATGATGGAGAGTATCGACAACTAGACAGAGCAATTCCTGGAATTGAGCCTTTTTATGCTTTACAACAACGAAAAGGACAATTATTATATGAGTATCTTCAAACCAATGATTTCTTAGAAAAAGATTGGAAGAAAGAAGATTATATAGTTGAAATTGGCTGTGGAGCAGGCGGTATTTTACATTATTTTAGAAATAAAGGATTTTCGACAGTTGGCTGTGATTATGGTTCAGAATATTTAAATTATGGTCGAAAAAAATATGATTTAACCTTAATTGATGGTGGACTAAATGAAGTATTACCCTTTTTTGAAAATTCAGATCGACGTCCAGCTATTGTGGTTTATGAACAAGTCTTGGAGCATATTTTTAACTTAGATGAAGAATTGGTGCAGTTGAAAAAATTAATTGTACCAGAAACACTAGTTTATATTGGTGTACCAGGTATTAGAAACTTGAAACACTCTCGTTATGATTATGATTTACTACCGTTTCTTCAAATTCCACATTTAGTACATTTTGATTTGAAATCGCTTCAAGGCTTAATGCACAAACATGGCTTTGAATTATTAGAAGGAAATGAATTGGTTCGTGCAGTATTTCAATACAAAGGAGATAGAATCAAACCATTACAAGAAGATACTAATATCACTTCTATGCAAATTTATTTACAAGAGGCTGAACAAAAACACCTTAAACGTAAGCGATTGAAAAAAATATTCTTCCCCTACTTTTGGGCATTGAAAATGAAGAAGAAATTTCTAGGATAATTAATCAGTGAGTGGTAGGCAGTTTTGAACAGTCAGTCAAAATTTAATCCCGATAACTATCGGGATATTCATTCAAAATTAAATAAATGGCACATTTATTTAAAAAACCTAAAGACGGTAACAAAGGTATTTTGGTATTTACGCATAAGGAGATGAAATATTTTTTCCGCCCCTCTAAGCCTTTGAATCGAAAGCGTCCTCTGACGTTTGTGCCGTTTGTCTTTGATTATTTTTATACCAAAAAATTTAAGTATCCCTACTTTGTAAAAGCTTTTGGGGCTTTACGAAAAAAGTATTTTATAGGGGTACATTTTGGATGGCACCATACCGAATTTCCAGAGTTGGAGTTTGCTGATTTTATTATGGCAGGAGAAGGAACGGTTGATTTCACACCGCCTAAGCATATTTTGGAAATTCCATTCAATAGTCGAAATTTCATATCTCATAGATTTGATGATCTAGCATATAATCAAAAATTTTGGGATATAATTTGTGTGGCTCGTGCAGCTCGATTTAAGAATTTAGATTTATTACTAAAAGCCATTAAACGCTTAAATGAAACAACAGGAAAATATCATAAGGCTTTACTCATTATTCCTCCAAATAAGAATGAAAACCCTAAGAGTTTCTACACTAATATTATAGAAGATTATTATAATTGGTTTGAAGAAGCGGAGCGAAATAACATTACCATCATGAAGTTAAGTAAGGACTTATCCTTACTTGGAATGCCTCAAAATTCTTTAATCCATTTCTATAATGCCTCCAAAGTTTTTACGCTTTTCTCTGAAAAAGAAGGCGAATCTAGAGTAATCGCAGAAGCCTTGTTGTGTGGCTTGCCTGTGGTCGTGAAAGCAGATTTAGAAGGTGGGGGGAGAGACTTTTTAAATAAAGAAAATGCAGTTTATTTTGATACGTTTGAAACGGCTCATATAGCATTTAAAGAAGCTTTGGAAAACTATCAAACACTAAAACAAGGAACAACTTTTCTAAAAGAATACCTTAGAGATGACTATACGATTCCTCGCCTAAAAGAATACTTTACAAAACTCTATCAACAACACAATCAAACATTTGATGGAGAGTTGATTAATTTAGATTACTTGGATCGTCGCTTACCTGGACATACGCATAGCGTTCCATGGAGTGCAAATCGATTTACGACTGCTGATATTGTATCTGTAAAACAGTTTGAGATTTTTGAGCAATATCTAAAAGAACAAGAAAACACCCTTTAATTTTAGTTAACATCTCTGAAGTAAGGAGTAAAATTCAATAACTCTCGTTCATACAATCGTAATTTTTATTTACCAAATCTTAACCTTGACACATTTTCTATGTTGAATGTAAACCTTTGACTTTTTTACAAATTGTAATTTTTGTAAATTAAAGATTTCTAGGTTATACACATGGTCTAACAATATACGTCAACATAAAACAAACACAATGAAAAAGCTAATTTTTACCCTCTTCATACTATCGTGTAGTATCATTTTATTGGCTCAACAAATAGATATTTCCCCTGAACAGACTGTACGAGATAAAGTAGAATATGAAATTATTGGTAAAGTCAAAAGTAATGTCATTATGTACCGAGCCGATGGTACAGATTATGAGATTCAAGGATATGATGAATTGATGCGAAAAGACTGGGATGAAGTGTTGGAGTTTGAACGTAAAACCATTAAAACCTATGGGTTTACTCGCACCAAAGAAGATTTTACTCAAATTTATTCTTATCGTCGTAAAGGAAAAATGTATGTATCGGCTCGTCAATATGATGGAAAAGGAAAAGTCATGAGGGTGGATACGCTAAAAATAGTAGAGCGAAGAGCTTTTATGCCAAATTTCAATTACGTAAAATCACAGAATAAGCGATTAGTGATGCTTTATCATGTCGATAAGAATAAGGATTTAGAAGCCGTTGCTTTTGATACTCGCTATCGAAAAGTATTATGGGAAAAAGTTTTCAGTCCTGCTGATTTAGATTTTAGGCAAGATTTTGTGGATGTACTATTGGATAATCAAGGTAATCCACATTTCATATTCGGAAAGGATAATAAACGTTCAAAAAAGGAAACGAACCGATTTGAAGTATTTTCATACATTGCCTCTACAGAAAGTGAAATGACTACTATATTCCCTTTTAAAGATTATTTATGGTTTGATACTCGTTTTTCCTATGATAATCGGAATAAAAAATTAGTAGGAGGTGGTTTATATGCAGACAAATATCGTAGCATAGCAGAAGGGTACTTCTACATAAATATAGATTTATTTGATGATAATGTACGGACTTTAGATTTTCATCCCTTCACCCCAAAGTATATCAAGGAAGTACTAGGTAAAGAGAAAATTAAAAAGAGTGAGGCTAAAGGGTTTGCAGATATAGAGGTTAGAGAAATTGTGTTAAGAAGTGATGGTGGTATTTTATTGGTGGTAGAACGCATTAAGGAAAATACACGAGAGTCTTTTAATTATGCCTCTAGTTATGGTCGAAATTATAGAGAAACTAATTTTAAAGTAGATTACTTTTTCAATGATGTATTATTGTTTTCCTTAAATCCGAATGGTTCGCTAGATTGGTATCAAATTTTACACAAACGACAGTTTTCGCAAGATGATGGTGGTATTTATTCCTCTTATTTCCTATTGAAAACTAAACAAAGTTTACGTTTTTTATACAATGATGAAATTAAATCAGAGAACGTCGTGAATGAGTATATCGTGACAGGTAAGGTAGAGGCAAAACGTAAAAATGTATTAAACACAACAGGAGAGAAAATTATGCTATTACTTCAAGAGGCACAACAAATTTCGTCAAATGAGGTAGTTATACCGAGTCAGCGAAGACGAACATTAAAATTGGTGAAGGTTACTTTTTAAATTTAAAAGCCCCGACAGATTTTAAAATCTGTCGGGGCTTTAATTGTTATCTCTTCTTCTTCCCTTTCCTACGCTTTCTCATATCAATATGAGCTTGAGCATCTGGAGATTGTAGTAAATTATATAAAATTTCTTTGGCTCTAAATAATTGCGCTTTCACTGTACCTAAGGGAATGTCTAACTCCCTAGCAATTTCCTCATAAGTTAATTCCTCAAAAAACCTCAACTCAATCATCAATCGATATTTCACCGTCAATTTACCCAATACATTTCGCATCAATTTTACACGCTGTTGTTTGATAAATCGTTCTTCTGGATCGAGTGTAGTGGCTTTTAAATTATTAGAGTAACTATGTGCACTATTGTGTTCCACAGGTTCATCTATAGATAAAAGATTTAACCTTTTTTTACGGATGTAATCAATGCAGTTATTTGTGGCAATTTTAAATAACCATGTACTAAAAGCATAACGAGGGGCATACGTTCTTAATTTATTAAAAGCCTTGCCAAATGCCTCTAAAGTTAAGTCATCTGCATCTTCCTTATTATTGACCATTTTAAGCATCATGTGATAGATCGAGCTTCTATACCGATTCATTAGAGCGGCATACGCTTTCTGATCTCCATCAATTGCTTGTTTGACGAACTCATAAT
>CAYLSF010000011.1:4745-23064 GCA_964385675.1 uncultured Saprospiraceae bacterium | reverse complement strand
AAGAACTATAAATAGAATGAAATTGGTAGAACAACATATAATTAAACCCAATCATCGCTTTTTTAAACCATGTGATACGGTTTGTTTTCTAGCCAAGAATCTCTATAATCAAGCCTTGTACCGAACAAGACAACACTTTTTTGAAAAAGGCAAATCTTTACATCCTTTTGAGTTGCAAAAACAAATGCAGCAAGAAAATCAAGTGGATTACAGGGCTTTAAGAGCTCAAGTCTCTAAACAAGTTTTAAGGATGGTCGGCAAAAATTGGGTATCCTATTTTAATGCTCTCAAATCGTGGAAAAGTAATCCACAAAACTTTTTAGGGAAACCTAAATTACCTAAATATAAGCCTAAAGAAAAAGGACGTTTTATAGCAGAATTTCCTAACCCTGAGGCGATTAGTCAAAGGGGGTTAAAACAAGGAAAGATTCAACTATCTGGAACAAATATTGAACTCCCTGCAAGAAAAGAAAATATCACCTCTGTTAGAATAGTTCCTCGTTTTGGATTTTATGCCATTGAGGTTATTTATGAAAAACCAACCCCCAAATTAATTGAAAATGAAAGGTATGCTGCCATTGATTTGGGTATAAATAATTTGGCGACTCTAACGTTTAATACAGGAGACCAACCATAATTAATGGTAAACCCTTGAAAGCGATTAATCAATATTTCAATAAACGAAAGGCACAACTGATGTCTTTTGTAGGCAATAAAGGAACGTCTAAACGGATAGAAAAATTAAGTCGTAAGAGAAATTTAAAACTCAAAGATTATTTACACAAACACACCACTTATTTAACGAACTTATTAGTTTCCAAAGGGGTCAGTAAAGTTGCGGTTGGCAAAAACGACAACTGGAAACAAAGCGTGAATATTGGAAAGGTGAATAATCAAAAATTTGTCTATATTCCTTTTAATCGGTTTATAGAAATGCTTACTTATAAATTGAGATTGCAAGGCATTGAGGTCAAAACAAAAAATGAACATTATACATCCAAATGTTCTTTTTTGGATAATGAACCCATTAAAAAACACAAGCAATATCAGGGTAAGCGTATCAAAAGAGGGTTGTTTCAAACGAGCAAGGGTATAATTATCAATGCTGATGTAAATGCCTCTTACAACATTGGCAAAAATGTATTCGGGAATGCTTATACATCTGACTCGATAGAGGAACTGGCGTTAGTTCCATTAATCCCAATAGTTATTGAGATTAAAAAAGTTAGTGTAGACTATATTTGACTATACTTTACTATAACGCTTAACAAGATGTTATTTTTTTGGGTTGTATTTTGGTGGATTTTAGCTTATTTGACCGAGTTGAAATGAAAATGAAACACTCCCGATAGCTATCGGGATGGCGGATAGAACAGATATAACTGATTTTGATAATTTTCAAATCCATTTTACCCGTTTGATCCTTATAATTCAACGCTTTTGCAACTACCCTAAAAGTCTGGGAGTTCTGGAATGAATGGAGGTAAAGCAAAAGTTCTGTTTGGTCGATTTAGAAGATCCATTCGTCTCAAACAAGTATATGTATCAATATGCAGCAACCAATAAACCCAACGTTTTTGTAATCGCTCTAAATCTTCAGGTGTAGAATGAACAGAGACAAAACCGAAGTCTTCGCCTGTGAAGTAAGTTAAAAGATAATTGGCTCTACCCGCTACTTTGAATACATCATCTTTTGTTCCATCTACATGTTCAACATAACCTCTTTCCATAGGAAATTCATAAAAATCAGATATACCGACAATAGTAGTATCCGTTAAACGCTTTATTAATTCTATAAATACTTTTTCATAATGAAATAACATCCAAGTTTTAGTTTCACGTACATATTTAAACTTAGAACTAGTATCTATTTGATTTAAAAGAAAGTCAACATCGTATTCTAATATTTGAGTCAGTTGTTCTTCTCTATTTCTATATTCTTCTTGAAGTTGTTTTTTACGAATTGTTATGGCTCGTTGTATTCGATATGGCAGAGCGTCAAAATTAGGAACTACTATTTTATTTAAATTGAAAATCTTGTTTTTACAATATTCATCCACTTTTAAATTTAAATAATCATACTCTATTCTAGCTAAATCAAAACTCCAGTTTGGGTTCATGTCCTCCTCAGATATTTCTGTATATTTTATCCAATTAGGGTTAACGTATATTCCTATATTCGCATCCTTGTACCACTTATGATTTTTTAACCACAAAAACTCAGAAATCGTATCGTTATAGGATATAATATTGGATAATGCAATATCATCATCCAAGTAAACTAAGTCATAATAATAATAGAAATGTCCAAAAGGTAAATGTTCTATTTCTTCCTCAAAATCCTCTTCAATCTCCAAAGGAATAGGGGTAACAATAGTATCTCCATCTTCATCAATCCTAAATTCTTCCACATCTTGTTCCTCCTCCTCTTTCTCTTTAATCCTAAGCGGCACATAATAATACTCAAATCCAAATTGCTTCGTAAAATGATATTTTTGGTCTAAATCATACAATCGTTTACTATGTGTGATTAACTTAACCGTACCATTTTTAATATCATTATTTGCTGCATTTGGGAGATTATAAAATGGCTCTTTTTTCCAATTATCAATACTTATAAATTGAATGACCACCAAAGGAAGGCAGAGCAACAAAAAGGGAATTAAGATAAAATGTTCTTTCATGGTTAGAAATGGTTTTAGTGTACTTAGAAATTAAGTTTAAAACGCCTTTACGTCATATTTCAACTCTAATTTATCATCTAAAAAGAGTAATATTTCAAACGGTTGTTCATATTCCATAAACCAACTATTCTTGTTATTATCTTCACAAATTTGCTTTATTATTTTACCAATAATTGCCATTAATACAACTTTTATGGTATGGCTGAATTGATTAAAATTGGGAAATACTCCTAGCATATTCCATTGAATAGATTCAATTTTTCCAACATTGGGTTTATATTTTACATTTCTAGCATTTCTAATTTCAGAAGCATATTCCACAGAAGCTAAAGCCCTATTTTGATTTGAATCAAACGCTATTTTAAGCTGTTCAATCGTTTCGGGTTCTCGTAAAAATATGATACCTCCCGCAATAGTATTATGAATCCCAAATTTGCCTTTATCTAAGTAAATATCAAAATCGTGCTGTAACACTATTTTTTCTAATTCAGTTAGTTGATTCGATATTAACCTCAAGATCTGCTGAAAGTCTAGAGATAATTTTTCTTTATCAATATAATGATATTCGATTTTTGAAATCTGTTGTAATATTGTTTCTTTCACCTACTTTTATTTACTTTTCAAAGTATTTATCAACCTCAAAACAACTGTCTGAATTCCTCCAGAAAGTGAATCTAAATATTCTTCCTCTGCTAATAAAAGCACTTCTTCCTTCAATTCTGGAATTTTATTGGCAATTTTCAAAATCATCCGAAACGCATTCAATCGCACAGATGGAATATGATCCAATCGACACCAAATATCCACACAAATATCAAATAATAGGCCTTCTTCATCTTCGGGAATTTCCATTTTTTGTAGCACCGTCAGTAAGTCTCTTTTTTGACTATGCATTCCTATTTTTATTCGTTGAATCATTTGGGGAACAAAAGGTGCAATCCGTTTATCATTTTTATCCATACATTTGGACAATAGCCATGCCGCCCGCCATGAATAGGGTTGCTTATCTATAATGGACAGTTGAATTAAAGACTCAATCCCTTTAGGGTTAGCTTTCATGTAAGCTAACATTCCAGCTTTTTGTTCATTGCATAAAATATCTTCTACTGGATTTTCCAAAGTTTCTATTTGATGTCTTTTTATAATAAAACTAAATTTAAAATTAATGAGAGTAATGTCCAAAATAAAATTCATATTCATCCATCAAACCTCTTCTATCCGTTTTTCCTTTCTGCCAATTTAATAAACCAATCAATCCAAATAACAGTTAAAAGAACGGATCAATTGAAGCAGTTAATTTATTTTCCATCCCTTATATTTGCACCGTGAAAAATTTAGAACGACTATTAGAGACTTTTAGAGATAGCGACCGAACAGCTCAACTCCTTCAAGCATTTCAACAAAACGAAGAATCTCCTGCCCGATTATTACTCACGGGCATGGTAGGGGCACAAGAAGCCTGTGTTTTGATGGGGACATATTTGGCAAAACCGCAGCACCATGTTTTTGTAGCGACAGACAAAGAAGAGGCAGCATATTTCCAAAATACAACAGCGAGTTTGATGGATAAAAAAGGCGTTCATTTTTTTCCAGATTCCTTTAAGCGTCCAATGGATTTTGAAAAATTGGATAATAGTAATGTATTGCTTCGTACCGAAACGGTCAATAAACTCGTCAATTCCAAAGCAATAGGTGAAATTGTTGTAACGTATCCAGAGGCTTTATTTGAAAAGGTGGTTGCTCCATTTGTATTGGAGGAAAACAAACTAGAATTTGCGGTAGGAGAAAGTTTAGATGTTGATACGATTTTAGAGATTTTAATTGAATGTGGTTTTTCAAGAGTTGAATTTGTTTATGAACCAGGGCAATTTTCTATTCGGGGTGGTATTATTGACATCTTTTCCTACGGTAATGAAAAGCCTTATCGAGTAGAATTATTTGATGAAGAGGTAGAAAGTATTCGAACATTTGACCCATTAAACCAATTATCTTTAAAAAAGATAGCAAGTGTTACGATTATCCCAAATATCAATACGCAATTCAAACAAGAAGAGAAAATTTCCTTTTTAAGAGTCTTACCCGAAAACACCGTTATATGGATTAAAAATGTACAAAATCTACTGGATAAGCTACAAATCTGTTTTGATAAAGCAGCGGACTATGCGGATAGTTTAGATGTGAAAGATACGAGTGAGGAAGCTAAAATTTTGCAAGAACGGGCTTTTATCTTGCCCAAAATGGTGATGCAAAATTTGGTTAGTTTTCCAATTGTAGAACTCAATAAATCTTCCTTTTTTCAAAATGAGACCGTTCAAAAAATCGGTGTAGAAGGAAAACCACAACCGAGTTTCAATAAGAATTTTGATTTACTGATTAAAAATTTTAATCAAAATACAGAAGACGGCATTGAGAACTTCCTATTCACGGATAACCCTCGTCAAATCGAACGCTTCTACCATATCTTTGAAGATTTAAATGCCAAAGTTGATTTCCATCCTATCAATAAAGCACTAAATCAAGGCTTTATTGACACCGAATTAAAGGTCGCTTGCTACACCGACCATCAAATATTTGAGCGTTTTCATAAGTATAAACTCAAAGGTGGCTATTCCAAAAGCCAAGCCTTAAATATCAAAATGCTTCGAGAGCTGCGACCGGGTGATTATGTGACGCACCTCGATCATGGCGTAGGAAAATATTCGGGATTAGAAAAAATCAACATCAACGGACACATTCAAGAAGCCGTCCGATTGATTTATAAAGACAATGATATTTTATATGTGAGTATCAACTCGCTGCATAAGATTTCAAAATATGTAGGCAAAGAAGGTAAGCCACCTAAAATCTACAAACTCGGTTCAGATGCTTGGAACAACCTTAAACGCCGCACTAAGAAAAAAGTCAAAGATATTGCAGGAGAGTTAATAAAACTCTATGCGAAACGTCGAGCCACCAAAGGTCATGCTTTTCCACCTGACGGATGGATGCAACATGAGCTGGAAGCCTCTTTTATTTATGAAGATACACCCGACCAGCACAAGGCAACGGTTGCCGTAAAAGAGGATATGGAAAAGGAATATCCGATGGATAGATTGATTTGTGGCGATGTGGGTTTTGGAAAAACGGAAGTGGCGATTCGTGCTGCATTTAAAGCGGTAGCGGATGGAAAACAGGTTGCCATACTTGTTCCTACTACGATTTTGGCATTACAGCATCACAAGACTTTTTCTGACCGACTCAAAGAATTGCCTGTTACCATTGACTTTGTCAATCGCTTTCGCACCACCAAGCAAAAACGAGAAATTTACGAAAGACTTAAAAAAGGAGAAATTGACATCCTTATTGGTACACATGCCATTCTAAATAAAAAAGTTTCATTTAAGGATTTGGGGTTATTGGTCATTGATGAAGAACAGAAATTTGGCGTAGCTGCCAAAGAGAAACTCCGTGCCATGAAGGTCAATGTAGATACGCTTGCCCTTACCGCTACACCGATTCCTAGAACCTTACAGTTTTCCTTGATGGCAGCACGGGATTTATCGGTTATTAATACTGCACCGCCAAACCGTCAACCGATTCATACGGAATTACGGGTATTTAATGGAGACTTGATTCGAGATGCGATTTATTATGAAATCTATCGAGCGGGGCAAGTTTTCTTTGTACACAATCGCGTCAAATCTTTACCCGAAATGGTAGCAATGATTCGCCGATTATGTCCTGATATTGATGTGGGATTTGCTCATGGTCAGATGAAGCCGAAAGAGTTGGAAGAAACGCTCGTAAGTTTTATTGATAAAAAATATGATGTATTGGTTTGTACCAATATCATTGAAACAGGGCTAGATATTCCAAATGCCAATACCATTATTATCAATAATGCCCATCATTTTGGATTGAGTGATTTGCATCAATTGAGAGGTCGAGTTGGTCGCTCCAATAAAAAGGCGTATTGCTATTTATTTTCGCCTCCTATCTCTGTTTTAACGGCAGATGCTCGTAAGCGATTAACGACCATTGAGCAGTTTTCAGAATTGGGTAGTGGTTTTAATATTGCCATGCGAGATTTAGATATTCGAGGGGCTGGAAATTTATTGGGGGGTGAGCAAAGTGGCTTTATCACCGATATTGGCTACGAAACCTATCAGAAAATCTTGGACGAAGCCATTCAAGAATTAAAAGAAACTGACTTTAAAAATTTATTTAAAGACGATTTACAAAGAGAGCAAAAGTTTGTTCGCAATGTTCAATTGGAAACGGATATTGAAATGATGTTTCCTGATGAATATGTCATTAGTGTGCAAGAACGACTGAAACTCTACACCGAACTCGATCATATCAAAACGGAAGAAGAACTCGCCAAATTTGCAGACCGTTTAAAAGATCGATTTGGAAAACTTCCTCATCCCGTCAAAGAGTTATTTGACGCCTTACGATTGCGTTGGTTGTGTAAAGATTTAGGATTTGAGCGATTGCTCTTAAAAAGTAAAAAACTTCGTTGCTTTTTCGTCTCCAATCCACAATCACCTTTTTACGAAAGTGACCTTTTCCAACGGGTCATTATGTATGTCAATGGCAAAGGCGATCGCCGAATGACGTTTAAGAAAAGCGGTAACTATTTTATTATGGTGCGAGAAGGGACGCAATCTATGAAACAGGCCTTGAAGATTTTGGAGGATATTAAGGTTAGTATTAAGGGGTAGGTTTAGTTAATGATTGATAATGAGGTGACTGCTATTGTTAGGTAGCCCTCTTATTTAAGTACCTCATATTTCCAGTCATTAACCGTTTTTAACTCGCTACTAAAGTTAATTCCGATTAGTATTTCTCTCGTTCCTGATAGCTATCGGGACAAAACACCTCCTCTAACTAATAGGTCTGAGTGAATGAGATTGGTGTATTCAATCATTTAGAGGTGAAAACCCTTATAACACCCCCCTAAGTGCTTCAAAACGAGTTTTTCGATTACTTTTAATCGAATGTTATATAATTATTCCCAATGCAAAAGTCGTATAGCTATCGGGATGAGTTTATCTTCCGAGATGCTAAACAGTTTACTGGTTTGAATTACTGCCAAGCACGAGACGAAGATAAAATTGACTTTCATTTCAATATGAGTTTAGCAACGTTGAACTTATATCAACTTGAATTAATCAAATCTGAATCCACCATGTTAATGAACTCTTTTGTCCGAAAAGCATACAATACTAAATTTGTCAAGATACTTTTCGACAAACTCAACTCAAATGATGAGTTGGGTGGATTTTTTGATATAAATACACCTAATGTCCAAGAAGTCATTAATTCTGGATAGATAAACACTTAAATATTAATCTAAATGCGTTTTTTTGCATGTACTATTGTTATTAGAAAATTGAGATAATTACGCAGTAAAATAGAGATGGAAACCAAACTCAATATATTGGATAATTTAGAAATGCTCTCTGTAGAAAATCAAAAGAGCGACTTTCCCGAACATTTTCATGAAACATTCTGTATTTCATTTGTGGAAAAAGGAATGGAAGCCATAAAAATGCAGGACACCACAATATATAGTGAGGCTGGAAGTATTACAATTAACAACCCTTATGAAATCCATGCTAATCCAATAGTAGATAAGGATAATAAAGTTTCTTTTGAAACTATTTATCTATCTCAAGATTTAGTTGATCATTTCACTAATCTGCGAGGTCAATGCTTTCAAAATAGGCAAATTCGAGACAAAGAAGTAATTACCAATTTTCAAAAACTAAGACAATCCATTCATAACAAAGCAGACGATATTGAGTCAAATTTATCAGATTTTTTACAGTCACTTACGTTTCAAAATCAATATAATACGACGATTAATAATCCTTTTTCATCCGTTTGGTCAGAAATAATATTGTTTATTAAACATCATTTAGAAGAAAAGATTACCTTGGAAATGCTCGCTCGATTCATGTGTATGGATAAGTATAATTTTGCTAAACAATTCAGAGTCAAGTTTGGAATGTCCCCGATGAATTATGTACTCATGAAAAAGATTTTTGCGGCTAAAAAATTAATTACCCCTCACACTGATTTAACAGCACTAGCATATCAATTTGAATTTTCAGATCAAGCTCACTTTTCTAAAACCTTTAAACGCTTCGTTGGAATGTCACCTAGACATTATAAGAAACAAATTCTCTCTTAACTCAATATACCAAGATTATACAAGTTTTACACCTTGACAGTATTCATCTTTGTACTATTAATATTTTACATATAAAAATAGGTAATGATGAAAAGAATAAGGTTATTAATACTCGCTTTAATGTTAACAAGTCTAACATCAGAAGCACAAGACTATGAAATACCCAGATTTCAAATCTCCCTCTCTTATTTTGGTGAAACAGCTACACACTCAGGCATTCGAGTTGGCATAACGACTCCGATTCAACAAAGTACTTTTGGAGATGAAAACCAAAAAAATCGAGCTTGGGTTATTGGAGGGTATTTAACATATTATAAACATCCTCGTAATCATAAGGCTTTGATGCTTACGGGGTCAGTTGGCAGACAACGCATAAGTAAAAATGGTTTTCAAACCGAAATCAATATGGAGACAGGGTACATGTTATCCATATTAGATGGTGAAACCTTTGAATGGAATGGTTCTGAAATAGTAGAAAGTAGCAATAATAGTAGTTCACATTTTGTATTTGGGTTTAATGGTGGTTTAGGTTGGAATTTTGCTAAAAATACAGATTTACCACTATCATTTATGATCAATCCACACCTCTATATTCAAACCCCTTACAATACCTTCCTAGTACCAAGAGTCGCTTTAGAAACTAAATTAACGTATCAACTAAACTAAAATCATCATGAAAAAAATATCAATAATTATAGCAATTTGCAGCTTAGTTTTTACCGCTTGCAACAAAGAAAATAACCTTTTAGAAGATGGCGATATGCTATTTTTAAATCATAAAGGAGCTTCAATGCCAATATTAGTGCGAGGTAATTTTAGTTCTGATATTATTTTATTAATGGTGCATGGTGGAGCAGGCGGAAGCTCTGCAGCCAATATTGAAGACTTTCAAGGAATGCTTGAACCTGAATACATGGTTGCGTATTGGGATCAAAGACACGCAGGAACCGCACAGGGTAACTTTGATAAAGAGGACTTAACCATTGACTTGATGGCAGAAGATATGCAAATGGTCATCAATTTATTAAAACACAAATATGGAGCAGATAAAAAAATCTTTTGTGTCGGTCATAGTTGGGGCGTAATTTTAGGAACGTATTATTTGATTTCGCAAGATAATCAGCTACAAGGAGCAATCTTTTCAAATGGTTCCCACAGTTCCGCTCCTGAGTATGAAGGACGGATGAATTATATTAAAACTTATGCACAAGAAATGATAGATTTAGGTCGTACTATTCCAGAAACTATTAAATCTGAAGGAGAAGAATTTGAGACTTTAGAAGAAGTAATTGAATGGTGTGAGGCGAATACGCCAATTGAGAATTGGAAACAGGTTAAAATTCAATATGCACTTATTAATGCTGTTAAAGAATATGTTGACGAAACCTATGTTCAACCTAATTCGGATGCGTCAGGAAGTGTTTCGATAAATGAATTATTTTTTAATTCACCATACAATATGCTTATCTCAACCGTCAATGGGTTACGAACTTCTCAATTGATTAATAATCAACGTCAGGAAAATAGCATACAAGAGTTTTATGATTTTAGACCTGAAATGGATAAAATTACTTTACCTGTTGCCTTAATTTGGGGCAAATATGACCACATTATTGGTCCAAATGTAGCAGAAGATTATTATCAGGTCATTAGCACACCTGAAATGGCAAAAGAAATTACTATTTTAGAGAACTCTGGGCATAGTGGTATGTATCGTGAAAATGTAAAATTCAGTCAAACAGTGATTAACTTTGTAGAAAGACACAAATGATAAAATATAATAACAAGCAATAGCAGCGGCATTTACTCTTCATGAAAATGGTATTAAATCTTCGTTGCTATTGTTTGTTAGTAGTTCTGGATGAAATTTTTTAGTATTCAAAAATGAGAGCCTTAATTGTCGTATTTATATTATTATATTCGTCTTGCACGGAGATGACAACTCAGCATAGACCTCCCAACGTTATTATTTTTATTGCAGATGATATAAGTTGGAATGACTTCGGTTGTTATGGTAATTCTGTTGTACAAACGCCTAATATTGATAAATTAGCGGAATCTGGGATAACATTCACCAATTTTTATTTAACAGCAAGTTCTTGTAGCCCCAGTAGAAATTCAATCTTAACAGGCAGATATCCACATAATACAGGAGCTGCTGAATTACACACCGAGCCTCCCCTTGCAATGTTATCTTTTCCAGAATTATTGAGAAAGCACAACTACTATTCTGTGCAGGCTGGTAAATTCCACATGGGTAAATACGCTTTGCGTGGTTTTGATAAAACCTATGAAAAGCTAGAAGAAGTTGGAAATGGTGGGGAAGCAATGTGGGTTCATTCCATCAAAGAACGCCCAAAAGACAAACCATTTTTTGCATGGTTTGCATCTTATGACGCACACCGAGATTGGGGACCAAACGAGTTTTCGGAAACACATGATCCCAATACCATTACACCTCCAATTTATTTATCGGATGATTTAGAAACCAAATCTGATTTAGCAAAATATTATGATGAGATTAAAAGACTAGACTTCTATATAGGAAAGGTCGTGAAAGAACTTGAAGAACAAAAAGCGTTGGATAATACATTAATCATAGTCATGTCTGACAATGGGCGACCATTTCCTCACAGTAAAACTCGATTGAACGATAGAGGTATGAAAACTCCGTTTATCATGCACTGGCCTGCTATGATAAAAGGAAAAAGTGAATGTAATAGTTTGGTAAGTGTTATTGATATTGCTCCAACCATAATGGAACTTGTAGGCATAAATACCCCTGAACAATTTCAAGGGTATAGTTTCAATCGTTTGATAAAAGAACCCGATGCAAAATTTCGTAATTATGTATTTGCAGAACAGAACTGGCATGATTATGAAGCACACGGACGCATGGTTCGAGATGAGGATTTTATGTATATTCTAAATTCTAGACCCAATAATCCACAAATTGGTCCAGCTGATGCCGTAAGTAGTCCCTCGCATAAAGCTTTAGAAGAATTAAATAAAAAAGGAAAAATCTCACCTATTCAAGCAGATATATTCGTTACACCAAGATCTAAAGAAGAATTATATGATTGTAATCAAGATACACTTCAATTTCATAATATTGCCTCAATAACTCAATATAATGAACGACTTGACGAATTAAGAAATATACTAAAAGATTGGATGCTCGAAACTGGGGATGATATTCCTGAGCATCTTACGAAGGACTGGTATCTTAAAGAACCCGGCTATATCAAAACAGAGTTTCATAATAAAAGAGGAGTGATGCCAGGGGCAACCAAAAATGCAACTGAAAATAATAAAAAGGGTAAATTTTGATATATGAAAATCAAATTCTTTCTAACAACACTATTTGTATGTATCGCTTTTAGTATCAATGCTACGCGTTACAATATTGTAGATTTTGGAGCCCAAAAGGGCAAACTTGCAACAACTGCTATACAAAAAGCAGTTGATGCTTGCCACAAAAACGGAGGTGGTACAGTGCTAATTCCTGCGGGGAAATTCATAACAGGTACAATTATTTTGAAAAGCTATGTGAATCTCCATTTGGAAAGTGGTGCTATATTAGAAGCCAGCTTAAATCTCAACGATTATTCATCCAGTTTTAGAAAGCATGGTATGATTTTTTGCGAAGATGCTGAATTTGTCTCTATAACAGGAATGGGGATTATAAACGCTAGAGGAATTGAGTTTTATGATAAAAGTCAAAACCATACTTACAAAGAGTTTGATAAACAGTTGACTCGTCAAAAAGAGAATTATATGCCTGTTGGAGTTTTTCAAACGGATGGTCCTATCAAAAGAAAACCTAAACCTGGTATGACCTTACAGTTTTATCATTGCTCCAACGTAAAACTTAAAGATTTTACCTTTAAAGATAGCCCTGAATGGGCGATACGATTAGGATATTGCGAAGATATAGTCATCTCAGGAATCTCTATTCATAATCATCTAATGATTCCAAATAGCGATGGGATACATCTAACAACTTCAAGAAACGCCCGAATTTCCAATTGTGATATTCGGTCTGGCGATGACGCTTTCATCATAACGGGCTTTACCACTAAAGAAAATATATCAGGCTACGATTTATCTTTACAGCAATCGAAAAAATTTGGAAATAAAACCAAGTATGCTGAAAATATAGTCGTATCGAATTGTACCTTTCAATCCCGCTCATCAGCTATCCGAGTCGGTTATGGGCAGCATCCTATTCGCAATTGTACTTTTGATAATATCATAATTTATGAATCGAATCGAGGAATAGGTATTTATGCACATGACGCATCAAATATTGAAAACTTGATATTTTCTAATATTATCATTGAAACACGTTTACACAACGGGCAATGGTGGGGCAATGGAGAACCGATTCATTTATCCTCTATCAATCGGTTTAAAAATCAAACAGCAGGTAAAATCCGTAATGTTTCCTTTACAAATATTCAGGCGATGTCAGAACATGGCGTTATACTCTATGGTGATGTATCAAATTCGATAACAGATATTGTTTTTGATAATTTAAACCTCAAAATCAGACGTGGACAAGAAACACTAACTTATGGTGGTAATGTTGACCTTCGCCCTGCTGCTGATATTAGCAAACAGCTATTTGAACAAGATATTTCTGGTTTATATGCTTTAAATGTTAGCAACTTATCCCTATTAAATTATCAATTGAAATGGGATGAAAATCTACCCGATTTTTACACTTATGCCATCGAATTAGATAATGTTACAGGATTCGAATTGAGTGAATTTAAAGGAAAAGCTAACCCTAAATCTGGATTTAGTGATGCGATAAAAAGAGGGAGTCGAAAAACAATTAATAGTAAAAAAATGGAAAGTAAACCTAAGATTGTTATGTTGGGCAATTCAATTACCTATCAGGGGAAATGGGCTGATTTATTAGAACGTCAAGATATTTTCAATGGAGGGCAACCCGGTTGGACAACCGAGCAATTATCATGGGTAATTAAAGATTATATTATACCCAATAATCCGAAGTTGTGTTTTTTTATGGGAGGTATAAATGATTTCACATTAGGTATTCCAACAGAGCGTATTTATAAAAACATTTGTGGAAACCTTGACTCTATTAAAAATGTAGGCACTCATCCTGTATTTCAAACTACACTTTACCAGAGAGGTAATGAAACAGTCAATAGGGAAATTGATAAACTTAATAAAAAAGTAATCGAGTATTGCCATACAAAAGGATACGATGTAGTTGATCTAAGACCATTCTTATGTGAAGATGGTGATATAAAGAAAGAATTTATCAAATCAGACAATACTCATCTTGAGCAACATGCTTATAAAAAATGGATCTTAGGAATTATACCTATATTAGAAAAGTATGGGTTCCGTTAGATAATAAAGGGGAGTAGCTGATTCTATCAAATAGAAACTTTTCTATTTCTGTGCTATTTTAACACTTTAAGTATCCTTATCAAATTTAAGTCTATCTTGTAGCTTTATTATTTTTAATAAATCCATCTTGTCATAAAATCTAATTTTCCTACTAATTTTATCCGTAAAGTTGTTTATTGTGATAGACTTTTTTCTCATGACAATCGTATATAAACTAAAAAGTCGTTAAAGTTTTAACCCATGGTTTAAACTCTGAATTAACGAGGAACTAACGATTTTCTCCCAAATAAAAGCATCTTTATTTTTGTGCGATTGTTTCGGCTTTCTTCTTATGAAAATTTAAATAAACTATTGATTTACCAATTTATATAAAATGGAAATGAAAACATCAATTACGATTCTAATCATTACACTTTGTTGTATCATTATTGGATGTTCAGTAGATGATAAACAGTATTTTAATATTCCAAATATAGAATATGAAAATGGGGGAATAGAACATGTAGGGAAGATGGATACATTTGTTACAAAGAACAATCAATACAGAACAACATTAAATGTCCAGTTTTATGCTAAAGAAGAGCCAGACAATTTCAATAATGGTTTTACAACAATCTCTATTATCCAAAATATGAACTATCGTTTACTATGGCAAAAGATAGACCATAGAGAATGGAAATTAATAGGTGCAGATGACATTATCTATGGTGCACCAAGTGAATATTTTATAAAAATTCCAATGACAATAGACTCTGATTCTCTAGGTTGTAAGTTTAAACTAAAAATTCAAGATAAATGGGAAGCCCCAGATATAGAACAATTTTATACAACAAGCTTTATTGTTGAAAAAGATACCATAAACTTAAAACCACAACCTATATTACGCCTGAATCATCAGTATAATATCGGACTTAAAAATCAATCGAAATTGTTTGAACAAATGATGACCATAAATAATAATGAAACAACAGAAGAATTAATAGCACTTCTGAAAGAAAAGAGAGCTAAAGAAGTTTGGATAAGATATATACACTATCTAGATAATGATTCAAATTTTGCTACTATTGAATAATGAGGCTTCTGAATATTTTTTAAATATAGAAAGTTCGTATCATAAAACAACCATCAATAACAATAGTGAATATGCTTATCAAAATCTTATAATTTTAACAATATCGCTATTCTATATTGTTGTTGCTCTAAACTGTCATTTAATTTAAAACTCAAATAAATTTTAAATCATCTCAATAACTAATTCTCCATCCTCCGATAACTGCTAGGAATTTTAAAAGGCATATTTTTAGGCGTATCAAAAGTTACTCGACTATATCGGAAATCTGCTGTGATAGTACCTGTTTCTGCACTTTTTAACGTTAGATTTCTAAAGTGTGAAAATTGTTTAGCTTTGGATTCTATCGGTTGATAATCTGAATATTGCACCAATAAATCTCGTTTTTGCTCTGCTTCGTTGAGGTGCATTTTATCCAATAAATAAGATAACCCATTTAGCGTATAAATGATTCTACGCTGTCCCTCAACATTCGTCAAGGTATATTGACTACCTTTAATCTCCGAACGAAATGATTTTTTATCTCCTAGAATTAAACTATTACCTGTAATGATGGATTGTACGGCTTGTAAACTAGCAGGTAAATTATAGGTTTTTTGAAGATAAGAATAATCAGACACCATATATTTCCTAGCCAATCTATCCATGATATAAACGGAATCTGGTTTCATTAATATTCTTACCCCTTCTATCGTAAATTTTGAACCAGAAATCCAAACTGCACTGTCTTTTTGAATCCGAACACTCATAGTCGCAGCAAAACGCTGTTCAGGAGCTTCAAAATTCACTTTAATTCTAGAAGTAAACCAATTATAATCAATGGAATTATTATTCATTTGTTCCAGTAAATAAGCAGCAGAACGCTTTTTGACACTCCCTGCATCTTCTGTTGGTTTACAAGCTCCTATCATTAATAGCAACGCAAATAAAGGCAATAGTGATTGTTTCATGTCGATTGTTCGTTATCCGTTGTTTGTTACTAGTTAAAAGAACCAGTAACCAACACTTTACTCGTATAATTTTCTTCCAGAGATTTTCTTATCCAGTTTCTTAGAGTTAGAGCCATTCGTTTTAGCTTTTTGCCAATACAGAACCGCTTCATCTACCTTTTTTAATTTGTATAATACATCACCATAGTGTTCCAAAATTTCAGGACTCTTTTCTCCACCATTTTCTAAGGCTTTTTTAAGCCATTTCTCAGCATCATTGAACTTATCTAATTTAAATAAAATCCAACCATACGTATCTTGAAAAGAGGGGCGATTTGGTGCAAGTTCATTAGCATAAGCAGACATTTTTTGAGCTTTCTCTAATTCTACACCTCTTACAGACAAGTAGTAACTGTAATTGTTCAGTATCAAATAATCTTTTGGATTAATCTTTAAAGCAGCCTCAAAGTTCTTATCCGATTCTTTATGCTTTTTTAAAGCATGATAACGAGACCCTAACTCGCCATAGATTTTATACTTCAACATCTGATCTCTACCCGTCATCATTAACCCTTGTTCCAATACATCTACCGCATCCAAATGACGTTTTTTAACGCCATACGCTACGCCATTTAAATAATAAGCGGTAGGCTGATTTGGAAATAAATCAATTGCTTCTTCTGAAATCTTTAAAACCTCATTGAAATCATTTAACTCGGCGTAGATATACATCACTTGTTCCCAAACTGAAAAAACGCTATTGTCTATTTCTAGTGTCTTGTGATACTGTACTAATGATTCTTTAACCTTACCACTATAATACAGCAAGTCTGCATAAATAGAATAAGATTTTGGATCAGATGAATGAACCTCGGTCATTGTTTTGGCTAAGTCCAAAACCGCTGTCATGACTTCAGGCTTTACCTTCGGAAACTTATTGATATAAGGATAAAGTTCTTTAACCTTAATATCTATGTTGATATCCGAGTTTTTGAAGAGTTCTTTAATAGATTTTAAATAAGCTACATCATCTCCACTATTCTTTAGCGTTTCTGCCCTTGCAATATTAGCAAGAGGATCATCTGGAGCCATTTCTAAAATTTTATCATATAAATTTTTCGCTTTTGCCTTTTTGCCCACTTGATCATAAAACTGAGCCAATACATGATAATATTCTATTTCTAAAGGAAACTCCGCAATCAACTTTTCCAACTCTTGAGCAGCTTCCTCTTTTTTACCAATTGCACTGTATAAAGCGTGTTTTTGACGTGCCGTTTTTTCATGTACACCTAACTTATCCTCTAACACATCATATACGCCTATCGCTTTATCTATTTGATTAGCCTTTACATATAAGTAGGCTTGTTCTAGATATAAATCAGGGTTGTTCCCGGTGGTATTAATAATTTCTTGATAAACTGATGCGGCTTTTTCAAACTCTCCTAACTCTGTCAACAAGTCAGCATAAAATACGCCATACCACTCATTTCCTTTTTTTAAATCAAAAGCTTTTTTCGCATTTTTAGCTGCTGTATCCTTCTTTTTTAAAGCTAAATCAATTCTAGCTAACTCGAAGAAGGCTGCATGATTTTGATCATCTTTATTCACCACTTCTTCAAATAAATATCTTGCTTCCTCATTGTTCCCCAACATTCGTTCCTTAACGCCTTCTATATATATTTTTTGCGTATTGATTTCATCTTCTGAGGGGCGAGTGTCTTCAGGCTGTGCCATCATCAATGGACTCCACAAACTCGCTAATATAAAACCGATTAATTTTAGTGTATTTCTCATTTTTGATTAACTATTTTCTACGGTATTCAGATCGGATAAATTGATAAAATGTTTATCGTTTGGTAATTTAAAAATCTAAAACTCTATCTTAATAAACTAACTTTCAATAAGGTAGTTTAAAAGTTATATTTAAACGAATTATATATCAATAAAATTTGATATTAATTTAATTTTGACATGGTACTATCAAAAGGCGGGTGTATTCTGTATGATTACTTAACGTTTAAATATGTAATTTGTATATGATATGAAAAATTTTAACCTTACGTTAATTTGT
>CAYLSF010000011.1:0-4645 GCA_964385675.1 uncultured Saprospiraceae bacterium | reverse complement strand
CTCATTGTCTCATTGTCTCATTGTCTCATTGTCTCATTGTCTCATTGTCTCATTGTCTCATTGCAAATGATAGATATAATTTGAAACAAATAATGTTTCATTTTAATACACTAAAATTCAATTGACAATTCACAATTCTCACTTCACGCCCGTACTTCCAAATCCTCCTTTACCTCTTTTGGTATCAGATAGCGTTTCAACTGCTTCCCATTCGATTTGTTCATACTTTGCTATGACCATTTGAGCGATTCGTTCATTAGGTTCAATCGTTTGCGTTTCTTTAGAAAGATTGATTAAAATAACTTTAATTTCCCCTCGGTAGTCACTATCAATTGTACCAGGAGTATTAGGTAATGATAAGCCTTTTTTAATGGCTAAACCACTCCTAGGACGAATTTGTGCTTCGTATCCCTGAGGTAATTCTATGAATAATCCTGTAGGAACTAATGTACGTTCAAGAGATCCTAATTCTATTGGAGATTCGATATTGGCTCTTAAATCCATACCTGCACTTCCGATGGTTTGATAGTGCGGTAATGGATTGTTGGACTTGTTGACTACTTTTACTTTCATGTATTTCAAGTTATCTAGTTTGTAATTCAGTTAGACAAAGTTCGTTTATTTATCTGTATTAAAATAACATAAGGAAGTAAACAAATCTAAATTATTACATATCGTTAAAATAGCGAAATGCCTATCTCGATAAGAGAGTAGGCATTTCATCAAATTGTTTAACCAAAAATATATTCTTTAAAGCTTACGCAGACAATGGTGGGATACGTAAAACTTGACCTGGATAAATCAAGTTTGGATCTTTAAGCATTGGTTTGTTTGCTTCAAAAATTACTGGATATTTCATCGCATTGCCATAGTGTGCTTTTGCTATTTTTCCTAAAGTGTCCCCCTTTACTACTGTGTAGAATACTGTTTCTGCTGAACCATCAACACCTCTTGATTCAACTTCCTCTACTTCCATACGGTCATCTACCGAAGCTATGCCTTCAACATTACCTAACGCTAAAATAATTTTCTCTTTTTCTGCTCTACTATCAGCTATTCCATACACGGTAACTACATCATCTTTTACAACAATATCAAGGTCTGACACGCCCAATTCAAGGCTTTCAATTACAGATCTTAATGCTTTAGCCATTTGTTCGTCAGCTGTTTCGGTGGTTACTGTTTTTACAGTCTTTTCTTCAACTTTTGGAGCAGGCTTTTTCTTCTTCTTACCGAAAAGACTAGCACCTGCATTTTTTACAAAGGAAAATAAACCCATTTCAAATAAAGTGGTTTGTTAAAAAAATATTTGGTTACATCATAATAACCAACTTAGTGACGCTATTAAAATTAGGGGGTCACAGGTTATTTTAAAAATTTTTGAATTTATTTTTGCAATAATGACCTTAAATCAGCTGTTTTTTGTAAAAAACATGGACAATGATGGTTATTTATACCACTCTTTTAGATTTATTTATCTCCTTATTTACCCATAAGTTTATGCTTCCACTAACTCAGGCTGCCCATAAACCGCTTCTATTTCGTCCAGTACTTCATATAGAAAATCCAATTCAAGGCTAGTTACCAGTTTAGATCGATAGGCCTTAATACCTTTTAATCCTCTAAAATAATTAGAATAATGACGACGCATTTCTAAAATACCAAGGCGTTCTCCTTTCCATTCTACTGAAGTCTTGAGATGTGTACGAGCAGCTTCTACACGCTCTTCCAATGTAGGAGGTGGCAATATTTCACCCGTCTTAAAGTAGTGTTTAATTTCTCTGAATATCCAAGGGTAACCAATACTCGCTCGACCAATCATGATACCATCTACACCATATTTATTACGGTAAAGTTCCGCTTTTTGAGGACTATTGATGTCTCCATTACCGAATATTGGAATATGAATACGAGGATTTTCTTTGATTTTCCCAATCAAAGTCCAATCTGCTTCCCCTTTATACATTTGCTTTCTTGTACGACCATGAATCGCTAAAGACTTTATACCTACATCTTGTAAGCGTTCGGCTACTTCTTCGATATATTTGGTCTTATCATCCCAGCCTAGTCGAGTTTTTACCGTAACAGGTTTATCCGTAGCTTCTACCAAAGCCTTAGTCAACTTGACCATTCTTGGTATATCTTGTAAAATTCCGGCACCTGCCATCTTACAGACCACTTTTTTTACAGGACATCCAAAGTTAATATCAATCACTTCTGGATTCGCTCTTTCTACGATTTCAACGGTACGAAGCATGGAATCTAAATTCGCTCCAAATATTTGAATGCCTATCGGGCGTTCTTCTTCGTATATATCTAATTTTTGTACACTTTTATAGGCATCTCGAATCAACCCTTCGGATGAAATAAATTCGGTGTACATCATGTCTGCTCCATTCTGTTTGCACAAAGCTCTGAAAGGCGGATCACTTACATCCTCCATAGGTGCTAACAATAACGGAAATTCCCCAAGTTCAATGTCGCCTATCTTAACCATTTTATAAATGTGTCGATGTGTTGTAGTGTTGATGTGTTGTGGTTATTATACTTACTTGATGGCAACAAATCAGCCTTACAACACTTTAGTACATCAGCACGATTTTAAAATTTTATGTAAATTTACGAAAATTACAAGTATGACCATTCATAGAACCAATTTTATAGCTAGAAATCCTCGTTCACAAGTTTTTATGGACTTCATGTTCCTGTTACTCTGTGGATTTATAGGTGCTTTAATTGGTGCACTAATAACGCAAGGCGTTATGCAATTAGCTAACATCAATGATGTACAGGAAACGGTAAAATCATTACCACCAGATGCTCCTGCTAGCGAACGCAATATGCTTCGAGCTATTCTGATGATTGGTCATTTATTCCTCTTTTGGTTTGCTAGTCTAGCCTTTGCTTACCTTATCTATAAAAAGCAATTTATCCAATACCTTCAACTGCATCGTTCCCCTTCTATTCCTCAGTTATCCTATAGCGGAGTAATTGTTTTTTTATCTCTACCTGTGGTTTTTTTAATCTATTGGCTCAACCAACAAATTCCATTACCTGAAATATTGATGGGATATGAAAATGATGCTGAAGCCCTCACAAAGCAATTATTGATTATGAACAGCCATACAGAACTGTTGTTTAACTTAGCGGTTATTGCTTTAGTTCCTGCGGTAGGCGAAGAATTGATGTTTAGAGGAGTGATTCAGCAATTGATGACTCGACTATCGAATAATGAGCATCTAGGCGTATGGTTAGCAGGTTTTTTATTCAGTGCTATACATTTACAATTTCAAGGTTTTTTACCTCGAATGTTTTTAGGGGGGGTATTAGGGTATTTTTTACTTTGGACAAAAAGTCTTTGGGTTCCTATATTTGCACATTTTGTATTCAATGGGATGCAGCTAATCGCTCAATATTTTGCGAAGGTTAATATCGAAGAACAAGAGCCTGATGTCGAAAAATTACTACCATTTGGCTTATTTTCAATTATCATTGTGGGAGGGTTATGCTGGTCATTGTATAAAAATAGCAATCACGAATTTACAGACAAGGCTAAATCAGAAATCGAAAATTAATACAATTATGCAATCAGATTGGGCTATTGTTATGCGAAGTCCTTCTTTATATGAAGTAGAATTGTGGAAAGCACGCTTGGAAGAAGAAGGAATTCCCGCTGTAATCATCAACAAAAGAGACTCTGCTTATCCTACGTTTGGAGATATTGAGCTATACACAAAGAGAGACTTTGTGCTGAAAGCGAGTCATCTTATAAAAAATAATAGATGAAAAATTCTGTTGTACAAAGACTAATTACAGGTGTCCTCTTATTGATAGGGGCGATCTTTGCTCTAGGTTTTAATTATTACACCTATATTATTTTATTTGGTGCTGTTTGTGGATTTTGCTTATGGGAGTTTTTAACCATTACGCTTCCTAAAGATAATTCAAAGTAT
Organism: uncultured Saprospiraceae bacterium; assembly: GCA_964385675.1. GTDB lineage: Bacteria > Bacteroidota > Bacteroidia > Chitinophagales > Saprospiraceae > CAYLSF01. Next base: position 692 of record CAYLSF010000011.1, on the reverse strand, counting down.
TTCAAAAATTATAGACTTCTGGGATTAATTGTTGGTATGATTCCTTTCGTACTCGTTAGTATCCCTCATCTGATTGATTTTCCAATTACAGGATTATTAATTGGAAAAATCACCTTACTAGTCTTATTTGGGTTGTTTGTATTAGTACTTTTTACACACACACCTAAGCCTTTTGGTTACATTTCTAATGTATTGGTAAGCCTAGTATATTTAGGAATTCCTTTTGCTTTATTATTGCCGATTCGGGAGCAGTATTCCACTGTACCAGTTATAGGAATGTGGATTTTTACAGCCGCATTTGATGTTGCTGCCTTCTTTGTGGGTCGTCAAATCGGAAAAACCCCTTTGTTTCCTAGAGTATCTCCAAAGAAAACTTGGGAAGGAGTGGCAGGAGGTGCAGCTTTAATGGTAATTGCCTTGATGTTTATTTTACCGTTTTTATTAGATTTTCTAAATAATTATACGAGTTTTCAGAGTTCGGATAATATAGAAAATATCAATTGGTGGATAGTGGCAGCTATTGCAATTGTTTTTGGAACGTTGGGCGATTTAGTAGAGTCGATGCTCAAAAGGAGTTTCAATATTAAAGATTCGGGAACTTTATTACCAGGGCATGGTGGATTTTTAGATCGCTTTGATAGTTTTTACTTTCCTTTGCCATTTTTAGCCATTTACTTATTAGGATAATATTT
>CAYLSF010000010.1:0-23125 GCA_964385675.1 uncultured Saprospiraceae bacterium | reverse complement strand
AGAAACGCCTCCTTTTCTATTGACTCGTATTCGTCAAAAGGCTCAGCAAAAAGAGTCCGAAACCATGATTTCACCTCAAATCGTTTGGGGCTTAACGGTCTCTTTTGTTGTATTGTTTTTAATCAACATAGTAGCAATTAGTACGCAATTTTCAGATCCTGTACAGGATATATCCTTATTAGAGTCTATGCATTTATTACCCAACAATACAATTTACTAATGAGCAAAGTACGATTTTTAACATATTTGTCCATTGGGCTTTTTATTTCCAATTTGATTTTATTGGGGTTTATGCTTTTTGCACCGCCACCACCGCCCAGGTCGTCAAATGGTCCGCAACAAAAAATCATTCAACAATTAAAACTGAATGACAAACAAATTCAGGCTTATGAAAAACTGATCGAAGATCATCAGGTACAGCATAAAAAGAAGAATAAGGAAATTATGGCATTGAAAAAAGCAATATTTGAGACCTTACCTTCTAATGATTTAGTGACTAAGGATTCTTTAGTATATCAACTCGGTCAAGCCCAAATGGAAATGGAAAATGTTCACTATAATCATTTTGAAGACTTAAAAGCCTTATGTACAGCAGAGCAAATTCCTGCTTATAATGACCTTATGGAAGAGGTCACCAAGCTATTTGCTATTATGAAAAATGATGGCCAAAGACGAAGAAGACGATAGTAAGTATTTCACTAAATGTTTTTTCTAATAGAGATAACTTTGATTAGAGTGCGATTTGTATGGATTCAATAAATTACCTTATTTTTAAGCATCTATAAACTTTACATTATATAAGTTATGCCGCAAATCGCACCTAAAAAAGCTAAAATAAATCAACTTTTTGCAGGTATTATAACCCTCATGATTTTCTTTATTTACCTTGCTGTTGTATGGAATCAGCAACAGGTTAATCCTCAGCGATTTTATATTTTATTGGCAATAGGCGGCTTAGTATCTTATAGTATTTTCCAAACCCTTACTGCTAAATATCGAAACCGTAATCTACTCCTAAAACAGCCATTTCCCAAAAACTGGAAAGCTATCCTCCAACAATATGTTACATTCTACAATGCCCTTTCTCCAAAAGAACAGCGTCGATTTGAGCAAAATATCCAGATATTTTTATCAGAAAAGGAGATTACAGGAATCAAGACCAAGATTGATGATACCATTAGAGTATTAGTCGCTGCTAGTGCTATCATACCCATTTTTGGATTTAAAGAATGGGAATATGATAATCTAGGGGAGGTTTTGATTTATCCACATTCCTTTGATACCGATTTTAGGTTAGAGGGGGAGCAAAGAAATGTGCTAGGCATGGTAGGAGAAGGTGTGATGAAAGGTATGATGATATTATCTAAAAACGCGGTCATGCGTGGATTTACGGATACAAAAGATGGTCGTAATACAGCCATTCATGAGTTTGTGCATTTGATAGATGCCAAAGATGGTGATTTTGATGGTATTCCACATCTATTAGATAAGCAATATATCGTTCCATGGCTAGATTTAATGTATCAAGAAATTGATAAAATCAAGTCAAACGAATCAAGTATCAATCCTTATGGTGCTACCAATGAAGTAGAGTTTTTTGCTGTAGCGAGCGAATATTTTTTTGAGCGTCCACATCTTATGAAACAAAAGTATCCAGAGCTTTATCAAATGCTAGTACGTATCTTTCATCAAGATCTCACTAATCAATTCAAATATCAACTACATGATTTTATCGGATATAAAGGTAAAAAAGTGAGTAGAAATGCACCTTGCCCTTGTGGTAGTGGTAAAAAATACAAAAGGTGTTGTTTAAAGAATCGTTAAAACTGTAACTAAGCAGTTAGTAAAACTTTTGTTAACGCTTGTTTATCCTCGTATCTATAAAGTTTATCGAATGAACAATTTTATAATCCTATAAAAACGTTTAATTTGTTACTAATTAGGAATCAGGAAACTTTATAAAAAATATGATCAAAACGACTACTTCCATTATTTTTCTACTATTTGTATCTCTAAATCTCTTTGCGCAAGACATTGATTATGCTGACTTTAGAGAAGCTATGAAATATAAACGCTTAGGAGAGTATGAAGATGCTATTCAATACTTCAATGACTTCATTATAGATTATCCAAGTTATGCTAAAGCATATTATTTTAGAGGTTATACTCATTTTTATTTAAAAGATTATAAGGCTGCCCTTAAAGACTTTTTAGAACAATGTGAATTAGACGATCGAAATCCAGAAGCATTTTACTCTGCGGCTAAAGTCTACAATAAAATGGGTAGATATGAAAAAGCAGTAGAATATTACACAGAAGCTATTCAATTGGATCCATTCCATGCCTATGCCTTAAATGATAGAGGAATGTCTTATTGTAAAATTCAAAATTTTGATAATGCCATCCAAGATTTTCAAAAGGCAGTTATTGCTGATTCTACTTTAGCCATTGCTTACAATAATTTAGGAACAGCTCGATATTTTAATCAAGATGTAGATGTACCTAGCGAACGCGATTTAAAGGATGCTAGGGACTGGTTTGCCAAAGCTATTCACTTTGACAACACTCTATTCTTAGGTTATGTGAATAGAGCCATTATGAATTATTTTCTAAAAGATTATGATGCTGCTCGAAATGACTTAATGATGGCGACTTCTTTAGAACCCTCAGAGCCAACGTGTTATTTTTATTTTGGATTAGTTTACACGAAACAGAAAGAATATAGTCGAGCGATTACCTCTTTTGAACAAGCCTTAAAGCTAAATCCTAATTTAAAATTTGCTTATGAAGAAATGGGTAATTTAGAGCGCATCAAGGGCAATTATTACAATGCTTTAGATTATTATGAAAAAGCAAAAGCCATAGATTTGGATAGCAAAATGTATGTAGGCTTGATGTACTATCGAATGTCAGCAATTTATGCCTTACAAAAGAGAGAAGATGCCATGTTTAGAGCATTGAAAAGTGCGAAATCCAATAAGGTTTTTACAGATAAAAAGGTCTTTCAAGATTTCGCATCTGAAAAAGCATTCCGTAAGTTTAGAGCAAAGGAAAAGTTCAGGAAATTTGCAAAGTCGATACAAAAGGGTAAAAAATTCAACAAATTTGTAGGTTCTGAGTTAAACTGGTTTAGAATGTCGTTGTAAATTCGACTTTCGACTTTCGACTTTCGAGATAGTTATCTAAGTTTTTAATTTAAAACGACATTTTGTCGTTTTAAATGCTTCTCAAATAGACGTTTAGTGACATTCTGACGTTTTAGTATTAGGGAAAGGGGATGGAATAATTGTTGAATTTCATAGTTAGACCTAATCATATTGTTTATAGCCAAAACATTTTATCATCTTCATCTCGTCAAATGATAGAAAATAGTCATTTAGCTAGATGGTCAACACAAACAATATGGGACAATATATGGTAGAGATTAAATTCTCTAGTGATTTTAGCCCAGAGTTTATGGCTTTAATTCCTAAACAGCGTGCTCATGTCAATGAAGCCATGCAAACGAACGTTATTAGTAGTTATATTCTTTCTTTAGAAAGAGCAAAACTTTGGGTAGTCGTCAATAAAGAGACAGAAGAAGATACGGCAGAAGTTATCGAGGATTTCCCTATGATTGATTATTTTACTTATGACATGTATTCATTGACATTTAATAATCAAGTAGTTGCATTACCTCATATCTCTTTAAATTAATCGTAGCGAACGGATGAAACTGTATTCATCCGTTCACTATAAATACACTAGTCCTCAATTTCTCCAATAACATTTTTAATTTTACCCCTCAAAAAATAATGGACTATGAATTTTCTGACCAATCAACTGGCTCGCTACCTTTTTTTTCTACCCTTTATTGTACTTGGATTGATACACTTTCTCGATCCCAAATTAGTGTTACCTCAGATTCCAGCTATTTTTCCGTATAAAATAATATGGGTGTACGTTACAGGAGCGTTAATGCTAGGGGCTGCAATAGCTGTTTTACTAGATCGATATGCTAAAAGAGCGTTATTATTATTAGCCAGTTTAATGTTTGTTTTCGCAATAGTACATTTCTATCAAATGGTTTTTCCTCAGCCTATACTTAATCTTGATGGAAGTATTCTAGCTACCAAAGATTATGTCAAACAAGTCCAAATCTTCTTTTTTTACAAGCAATGGATTATTGTGGGTGCGTGTTTGTATATGGCAAAAAAGTAGCACAAGCATTCCTGCTTGTCTAAAAATAGAAAACAGGCAGAAATGCCTGTGCTACGATGCCACACAAAAAAGGAACGGGTGCTTTTAGCACCCGTCCAAAGGAGAGAATTTAGGCAAACTTAAAAAAAAAGGCTAAACTGTTTTCACTTGTTTTGGAGCGTACTTGTTTTCATTTTAAATGGGAATATGAGAGAATTAATTAAGTCTGTTTTATTTTGTATTGAGATACAGTATAGTATTATAAAATCTTTGAATTATCTTCTTTAACAATTTGCTACCGCCCAACGCTGAATCACTCGATTACCCATAGGCGGAATTTGTGGTGAATCTTGCTCTGATGTTATCTGAGCTTGAAACTGTTGAAATAACCCTGTAGTCACCGCAGAATCATTCGTAAAAATCAATTTTTTGATATATTTCAGCAGCAACTTTTCGATAGTATTCAACTGTCGGCGTTGTTTAAGTTGTCGATACACCGTTCTGAGTCGATATTCTACAAAAGTGTAATTTTCCAACTCATAATGAGCGACTAATTCTAACAACTGACAGAATTCTTGAATATTACTACACATGGGTAATTTTGAATACTGCTCTATTTTTTTCAACCAGGTCAAGGCCTCATCATGGTTGTTTTTCATAAAATAATAGATACCAATGTAGTAATATGCCGTAATCAGCCAATTGTAATCTAGCAAACGCTCTGACTCTTTTAAAGTATCTAGCAGTTGATTGACTTGACAATCACAATCCAATAATTTATCGGTACTGATACAAGCAATAAAATCTAATATTTGAACAACAGTCGTTTGTTTTTTAGATTGTTCTGCAACTACTTGTGGCACTTGCTGAAGTCTAACCAATAATTGCTCATAGTTAAAATCGGATCGTATTTGAAATCCACAAAGCAAATACTCCGACATACATTGCACATAAAGTGTCGCATAACTGGGTATATAGTCTTCATATGCATTCCAAAAAGCAATCATCTCTTCTAATATATCAAACGCTCCTTTTACATTTCCTTTTACCTGCTCTGCACTACTCTTTATAAGATAAAAATGCACTTTTGCTTTAAAGGTCAACGCTCTATCTACACATTCCATCAATGGATGGTCTAGGGTTTCTTGAAATTGCTGTACCATCTTTTCTTTTGGTAAACGGCTAATTTTTAAGAAATTCACTTTATCCATTAATTCTACAAATGTTGTTTCATTATGTAGATTTTCTGTTGCTTTGTGATCCGCTTCCAAGAGACTTTCCATTTCCTTACTCAACTTCCCCGGAGCGGTGTAGGAAAATAATCGTTTACGCCATTTCAAAATATCATACGCCCAAAAAGTCTTTTCATATCTATCCGCTAATTTCATAGCTCTATTCAAAACCTTTCTACTCTGAGCATACAATCCTTTATTGTACAATACTTCTACAGAACCCAGTAAAGCACGCAATGAAGTATCTACTGATTTTCCTTCATACAATCCTCGCATTGATTTCAAAATCAATTCATGAAGTAAGTATTTAGTAGCTGCTAACTTTTTAGCAAATGTCTCATTTCTAAACTTTCGTTTAAGCTTACTTTCATCATACACCACCTGCTTATCTATTGCATCGAACAACTTCACATAATTACTATTTGTAGCATATTGTGTTGCTACTAGTTTGAAGTGTCGCTTTTCAGCCTTATTAAGGGCTTTGATGAGCTGAAATAAATCTTTAGATGGTTGCATAATACTTAGTTTTTCAATTGCTTAACTTGTTTTCATTTGTTGATTCAAAAGTACAGGGATTCTAAACGATTGTCATGCCACTTAACACCTCAAAAGAACTATTCTAAGAGAATTTCTAAGGAGAAAGGCAAGGAATTTCTAAGGATTAAAATTAGATAATGAATGTATGACAAATAACTGATAATCAATTGATAAAAAAATCTTTTATTGCGTTTAAAAATAAATTTTAGAGAAAATTCTAAAGGGTTTTTAAAAATTTTCAAACGGGATTTCTAACCGTTTAAAAAAAAATGATAAATCTCCATTTTTTTTAAAATATTATTATTTCAAAGGGTTGTTCGTACATATATTAAATAATTTTAAATTTGTACGAACGTTATCTAAATGCACTAAAACACCAGGATTTCATGACAGTTAAAGACGATCTGCATCAACTCATACAATCGATGTCTCGTACAGAGAAGCGTTACTTCAAAGTGCAGGCTAAAAAGAGTGGGGATGAACAAAGTAATTATGTTCGTCTTTTTAATGCTATCAATAGTCAAGACTCGTACAATGAAGAAGCGATTAAGAAGAAGTTTAAGAAAGAGAAACTAGGTCAAAATCTACACAAGGAAAAAGTTTATTTATATCGGAAACTATTACAAAGTCTAAGGGCATATCGTACTGAGAAGTCGGCAGACGCTCAGATTAAAGATATGCTGATTGATGTAGCATACTTGATAGAAAGAAGTCTTTATCAACAAGCCGAAAGTGTTATTAGAAAAGCGAAGCAAAAAGCGTATGACTATGAAAAGTATATTGCTTTATTACAAATCTTAGATGCGGAGCGTAATATCATCAATAAACTACAAACTAAAAATGTCAATGAGTTAGTACAGGAGAATCATCAAGCACGAAACGAGGTTTTAAAAATAATTCATCAAGAGAATGAATATCAACAATTAGAAAGCGAATTATTCAGTTTATCGCTCACTAAATTCTCCCTTCGTTCAGAAGAAGAACTCAAAAGACTAGATAAATATCGTGAACATCCCTTATTTTTAAATGAATCATTGCCGCTGTCTTTTCAAGCCAAAGCTATTTTGTATAAAGCAAAAGCAGCTTATTATATCTTGATCAATGACCGAGTAAAAACCTATGAAACCTATGAGAAAGCATTAGAACTTTGGCGAGTAAATCCCAAACAACAAGAAGAGAAACCGTATGCATATCGGATGTTGTTATCCAATTATTTATATGGTTGTTTTGCGATTCAAAAATGGGATAATTTTCTTCCTACCATAAAAGCAATTCATGATATTCCTGCCAAAAATAAAGACGATGAAGCAGTCTGTTTTTATCAAACACACTATAATGAACTCTTGTATTATATGAATATCGCCGCCTTTGATAAGGCGGTACAGCTTGCCCCTGCTATCGAAGAAGGATTAAATAAATATAAAGACACGATAAAAGATTCTACTAGAATTGGTTTTTATAATAACTTGGGTATTCTATTTTTTGTACAACAGGATTGGAAAACTGCACAAAAATGGTTTAATAAAATCATAAAATACTCTAGAACTACCACAAGATTAGACCTACAAAGTCAAGCTAGAATTTATAACCTCATTATAGAATATGAATTGGGCAATTACGATATATTAGACGACTTGCACCGCTCTATTAGCCGCTTTTTAAAAAATAGAGATATTAAGTACAAATTAGAATCGGTCATGCTCACTCAACTCAAACAACTATTTAAACTATTTAATAAAACCGATATTAAAAAGCACTTTCAAACTTTTCAAACGTTATTAAATGAATTACAACAGGATGAATTTGAGCGAAATGCAGGTGGGCTAGAAGAATATGCGCTTTGGGTAGTAAGTAAGCTTAAACGACAGCCAATGAGTCTTCTACTAAAAGAAAAATAACTGATTAATTCGCTATCTCCAACACCTTATTACAAGTCCTCCAATTTCGAGTCGTACAAGCTACTTTTAAAACTCGTTCCATCCGTGTATTAGTTAATTTAGCTCGACCAAATCCTTTTGGGAAAAAGCCATAAATCACTTGTCCTTGCAATTCAATAAATTCATTAGGATAATTTAGAGCTAATAACATTTCAATGTTTTCCGGTGTAGTAGTTTTAGCCAAAAAGGTAACCGAAATAAATTTTTTATCATTTTCTAGGTCTTTCGCAAAAGGATGATTGTCCACCACTTTCTGTAATTGTTCAATGGTTAAAACTAAGGTAGGTACATCAAAACCAAACTTCTCTTTAATCTTATCGGTAATGTCTTGCTCCAAAATATTGATATTTACCTCACTTGATTCAAATATTATATTTCCACTTTGGATATAAGTTTGAATATTCAGAATATCCAATTCCGCTAAATATTGGCGGAGTTCAGCCATTTTAATCTTATTCTTACCGCTAACGTTTATACCTCTTAGAAAAGCTATGTATTTCATGGTTTTATGATAAAATTACTTGAAATATTGTAGAAACCTAAAAAGGGTCAAATAAAGTGAATCACCTTATTTAACCCTTTCTAATTAACCGTCAAAAGAGCAAAGCGATTGACCGTTTACCCCCGTATCAAGTACGGGGCAGGCGTCAACCGTTCACCATTTCTTATTGAATCATATCTTGCATAATGGCAATAGTTTCTTTCAATTGCAAGTCTTTTTTCAAGTCTTTATGCCATTCTTTAATTCTTGCTTGCTTAGACTCACTTTCTTCGATAGACTTCATATCTGCTTTAGGAGTAGCTATCGTAAGTTCAGTAGATTTATCTTTCAATTCATCTAATTCATCTTCTTCTGCTTGTAAAGCGTCTTGTTCAGCTTGATACTTTTTCAAATTCAATGGAAATACAGAACGCTCTCTACGCTCTTTGAACTTTTTAGCACTTTTATCCACAGCGACAAAAGCAGGATTACCTTGTACTCTAGAACTACTAGAAGATTGAATTTTATCTAAAGTAACCAAACTATTTGTAGGAGCATACTTAGCAGCAGGGATTTCATCCCAACCCATAGCATAATCTTCTTCTTCTTCTCCTATTTCTAAATAAGAGTAGTCATCAGGAATGATAATATCCGGTGTAACGCCTTTTAATTGAGTAGTACGACCATCCACACGATAGAATTTTTGAGTCGTTAATTTCACAGCACCTAATGGTTTAAATTGATTGGCATCACTATTCAATAATCTATCTAAATCAATAAACTGCTGAACCGTACCTTTTCCAAAAGTTGGAGAAGAACCCACAATAATCGCACGACCATAATCTTGCATCGCTGCTGCTAGGATTTCAGAAGCAGAAGCAGAGAAAGAATTTACCATAATCACCAAAGGACCATCATAGTGAACTTCAGGATCTCTATCTTTTAAAATACGAGCAGCTCTATTTCTAGATTTTACTTGCACGATAGGTCCTTCGTCTATAAATAAACCACCCATTTCTACAACATCTCCTAATGAACCACCACCGTTATTTCTCAAATCTAAGATAACACCATCTACTTTGTCATCCATCAATTTAGTTAATTCGTCTTTTACATCCGTAGCACATCTACGCCCGCCATTTCTTTGGAAATCTGTATAGAATTTTGGTAAATGAATATAGCCTATACGTTGCTCACTTTCTCCTTTTAAAATAGCAGATTTTGCATAACTCTCTTCCAATTCGATAATATCACGAATGATAGGAATTACCAATTTTGAATTATCTCTCTTTAAAACGGTTAAGCGAACCTCAGTGCCTTTCTTACCACGAATCATTTTAACCACATCATCAATTCTCATATTTGTAGCATCTACAGGTTCCGCATCTCCTTGTGCTACAGCTTGAATTTTATCTCCAACTTCTAAGTCTCCTTGCTTGTAAGATGGACTACCTGGTACTATGCTCACTACTTTCACATAGCGATCTGTCTCTTGCAATCTAGCACCAATTCCTTCTAAACGTCCTGACATCGAAATATCAAAATTCTCTTTATCCTGAGGTGGGTAATAAGAAGTATGTGGATCATAAGCATTCGCTACACAATTGATATAAACATCTAATCTATCTCTACGCTCTAATCTATCCATACGTTTAAACCAATCATCATGTGTTTTTAAGACCTTCTTACGTGCTTCTGCTTCCAATTCTTTCATGGATTTCTTTTCACCTTCTTCCTCTTTAGACTGTTCCTCCAAAGCACTTGCTAAGCGAGTCATCACTTGATACTTCAAAGATTTACGCCATAATTCTTTAACGGCTTTCCCGTTCTTAGGATAATCTAACTTATCAGCATCGCTTTCAATCATTTCATCTTTATCAAAATCAAATGGCTCTGCTAATATGGCACGATAATATTCTTGAACTTCTTTTTTGCGTTTATCGAATAATTCAATCGACAAATTCAAAAACTGATAAGATCCTTCAATTGCCTCATCATCTAACATATCTTTGTACTTCTCCAGCTTTTTGACATCACTTTTAGTCAAAAATCGCTTTCCACCATCCAAACGCTTCATATACAACGTATATGTTCTTTCTGATAAATTATCATCTACTTTTTGAGGGCTAAAATGAACTTGACGTAGCCCTTCTATCATTGTTTGTAAAATTAACTTTTCCTTCTCTGGATCATCTCCTTCAAAGTAATTAGGTAAACTTGCTCCTACAAAAAGTAACAACCCTAATATTGGAAGGATAGCAAAATACTTTCTTTTCATATTTTAATCTAGTTTTTATTTCAGTTGAAATAGTTAATGGTAGCTTCGACACCTGTAAAACATTCATAACATTTATTACAAACATTTTCAAGTATCAACTTTCAATTTTATCTACGCTTATTCTAACTTAAAGATGCTTATTCTAAAACATTTATTGTATAAAGCTATAAATTAAGTTTACAATTTTAACACCAATTTAACCTTGATTGACACTTTTTAAGTCTAATTGTAGTATCGGAAGTTGTCGATTTTGGGGCTGACTTGTATAAGTTCCTATTTGTTGAAATCCAATTTTTTGATAAAACCCAATAGCATTTGGGTCTGAAACAACTTCAACAATATGAAAATTATTTTCTAATATTTGCTCAAACGCATAGTCCAATAACCGTTTACCAATCCCTTTCCCAATAGAAGAGGGTAAAACCCAGCAATGTTCTATTTCTGCTTTATCAGCATGATAAATTATAGCACAAAATCCAATAATAGTTGTTCCTTCTACTGCTTTGTACAAATTATTCTCCTCAATAAATTTCGTGGTAATCGTTAACCCTTCTTTCCAAAGTTCTAACCACTCTTTTGGGTATTTCCAATGTTGTTTAGCAGCTAAAGCTATATTGGTTAAAGCTTCAGCATCTTCGATTTTTACTGGTTTTATATTCATTAAATCTATCTCTTATCTTTGATTATGGAGTCTCTTTATAAATCAAATATTGGGTAAGGTTACGATTATGAAACTTTAAAAGTTTTGTAATCGTAACCGTATTAAACACTAGGAACAAGTATGAAGCAAAAAGAATCCAGTATTCCCGACTTGTTAAGTACGGGATTTCGTTATCACTCAACAAGAAACTAGCCACTAGTCAACTACTTTGCGAACAACTGCCCAATATCTTTAAACGCCTTAAATTCTAAAGCATTTCCAGCAGGATCCAAGAAAAACATAGTTGCTTGCTCCCCTATTTGTCCTTTAAATCGGATATACGGCTCAATTACAAATTGAATCCCTTGTTTTTTTAGCCGTTCTGCTAAGGCTTCCCACTGTTCCCATTCTAACACAACACCAAAATGTGGTATAGGTACATCATGTCCATCCACGGGATTAGAATGTAGTTTTTCAGCTTCTGACTTTGGTTTATAATGCACCACAAACTGATGCCCAAAGAAATCAAAGTCTATCCAATGCTCCGATGAACGTCCTTCAGGACAGCCCATAATGCCTCCATAAAATTCACGTGCTTTTGGAATATCATCTACGGGTACAGCTAAGTGAAATGGTGTAATTTTTTTTGACATAGTATTTAATTTTGAATGATCCCGATAGCTATCGGGATTGAGTTTTGAATGGTTCTTATCTATATAAAATCAGTGTTAATCTGCTTAATCCGTATCATACGCTTTTCTATCTCATCTACTCGATTACATCTAACCAAATCCCAGTTTCCAAGGTTTTAAAGCATGATCGATAATAGTAAAATGCTCTTTTGCTAATTGTTCTTTTCTAAAAAAGGCTAAGCCAATATGAAATAAATCAATCGTTAAAGTAATGGCTTTATGCTCTTTTAGCATTTGCCAATCTTGCCAATTTGCTTTGGTCTGTCTCAATCCTGCGATAAGGATAATCGTATCATTATGACATTTAGATAATACTTGTGTGAAATAAGATTGAAATCCATTTTCTAAAGCGTATCCATTTATCAATAAACAATCAATCGTATCTATTCGCTCTAAAATTCGATGTGCATCAAAATCACCTTTTATAATTTCTAGTTTTGATACGGTATGATCAGTTTCTAAAATTTTAGCATCCTGTACCCCATCTTTTACACATTGCCAACCTTTATACTCCAAGTTCTCTGATACGGTTGTTGCATACAAACTATGAATACCATGATTTATACCTAACTCAATAATCGTATTGGGTTTATAATAATGCAGAATTTTAAATAACAACTCACCATAAATTGGCGGTAATGCTTTTGCTTTAGGATGCGTCGTCTCAACTAAATTCCTATATTCATTAATCGTTTCAAACACATAGAAGTGCCTATCATCCTCCATCACTTCTGTAACGAATTGATATACAAAAGCAGAATGTACCCCGAATTTGGTTTTAGCGTTCCAATAATATTTTAGATATGCAGTTATCTGGTTCATGGTGATTGATTGTCCGTTCTCCGTTGTCGGTTATTTTTATCAACAGATAACAGATAACCGACAACAGATAACTAAAGACTAACATCAAAACATTGCATCTAAGCGTAAACTAATATGTCGAGGCGGTTCTAAGATGCCTGGACGAAACATATATTCAGCGTTAAATAGATTTTTGCATAGTAATGTGGCTTTTAATTCAGGTGTCATTTGATAGCCTAACCTTGCATTAACTATCGTTGCCCCACTATTATTTTCAGCCCTATAGTCCGCTACTCCTTGAATTACTACATCAAATACTCTATCAATCGCTTCCATATTACTGCTGTATAAAACAGCTACCCCCAAAGATAAATTATCATATTCAGTTTGCACATCAAATTTAAAAGTATGTTTGAAGCGGTATTTTAAAACATTATAATTCACGGTAGAGGTCAACGTATCTTCTGGTGAAAAATCTTGATACGTTGGGTTGGCATAGGTATAACCTGTTAGAATTGAGGTATTGACTTGTCCAATATTTCCCTGTCCCGCCACACTGACTTCAAAACCTTGAATACGGGTATCGCCAATATTGCGAGACTGAAAACCAATGGTTGGATTTGCGACCAAGTTAAATTCCATCATATCATTATACTCCATCCAAAATGCCGCCAAATCTATAAATCCTCGCCATCCTTTTAGTTTTAAGCCTTGTTTCAGTCCAACTTCTGCACTCCATCCTGTTTCGGAAGTCAGGTCTGGATTTTGCAAAATCGGAATTGAAAAGGCCCCTCCTGTTCCAATTTGAGTAGAGATAAATTTCTCCGCTACCGTTGGGAAACGATACCCTTGTCCCCATGATACTCGAATAAAAGTGGCCTCTTTAGCTTGATAATTTAAACCCACTCTAAAAACAGGCTTCGCTTCTTGTACATCTGCTGCAGGAATATCAAACCATTGTGTTGTCAATGCCGGATTACTGATAGTGTTAGATTCATATCTTGCTCCAAAGGATACATTTAATTTATCAAAAAACTTTTGTTCCATTTGAACAAAAGCAGCCAAATTTGTAGTGGTGTAAGCCGTATCTCCGTAAAGTGGGCCTTCTGATTCAGATAATTGTCCGACTAATCCTGACGTCAAGATTAGTCCTGAATCAAACCGTTTTTGAAATTGATACTTTCCATAATACCAATCTGAAAAGACGGCATTACCATCAGAGTTATCATTGCTAATGCTGTAAAAGCGAGTGAGGAGTTTGTGTTCGTTGTTGTTATTATCTAGATAAGTAATGAAGGGGTCAACCGTTATACGAGTAACATCTCCCGAAAAATCTGACCCTGCTGATGGAAGATACGCTCCTTCTTCTGCATTTTGCCAAAAGAAATAATTCCCTCTATTTCCCGTATTGATTGTCGCATTTAAACCGATGGAAAGTTGGTCAGAAATGCGATAACGAGTTCCTAAGTTAACCCGACCATATTCACTAAATCTAGCTTTTTCGACGCTTTCTTCTTTTAGATAATTTCCACCTATGACTAAATCAAATTTTCCAAACTTTTGGCGATGTGCAAAAGAAACGCCAGCGTCATAGCGAGTAGAATCACTACCCCACCACTTTTTTACAGGATCTTTAGGATTCATATATAGTGTTCCAAAAGTTGAGATTTGAGTAATCGGCTCACTAGTCGCATAAGCGGTACGAACATGAATAATTCCATTTAAAGCAGAAGAACCATATAAAGCCGAAGCTGCCCCTTTTAAAACTTCAACTTGATTAATAATCTCCACAGGAATATCTCGCCAATTGGGAAACCCTGCATCGGCTTGAAGCATAGGAATATCATCCATCAATAACAAAACTCGACTCCCCGCACCATAAGAATATCCTGAACCACTTCTAATATTGGCTTGTCCATCTACGATACTCACGCCTGGTACTTTTTCTAAACCATCGTCTATTGTCACGGTATTACTATTGGCAATTAAGTCCGCCCTTAACACTTCTAATGAAGTCACTACCTCTCCTAGAGGCTTTTCGTACTTGCCTCCCGTAACAGTAATCGTATTTAGGATATTTTCAGTAATCCCTATTTCAATGTTCAGTATTTTAGTTTCTCCTTTTCTTAAAATAACTTTTCGTATTGTTGGCTCATACCCTGTATAATTAATTTGTATTGTATGTTGCCCTGGCTCTAAGGATAATTCATATTCTCCGTCTAGGTTCGTATTTACGCCTTTTTGTGTTTCTCTGGAATGAATAGTTGCACCAATTAGCCCTTCTCCTGTTTGTCCATCCGTTATTTTACCTTTTAAAGTTGCATTTTGCCCAAATACTATGAATGGACTCAACACTAAAAAATGTAGCAAAATGATAACGTTTAAGGTCTTGATTGTCATAAGTTTTTGAATATGTTTAAAAATTTTACATAAAAAATATATTTAATATAAAATTGTTCTATTTTTTATTTGGAATCTTCCCTAAATTCACGGTCAAGATATATTAGATAAATAATGCATCAATATTTTCAATGATTTGAAGTTAGATTTATAAGGTACACAATAGTTTACACCAATTAAAATATAGCTTCATCAAGTGGCGTTAAAGGTATATATTTAGTTTTATTTTAGAATAACAAATCACAACAACCATACTTCCAAAATAGCTAATCAAAGCATACCATTTCGCTTAAAAAACACCTATATAAAAATTTTCCTCCCGATAATTATCGGGATTGAAGACTGTTTTTTGTCTTAATACTTGCATTGTAAAATGTTAGATTAAGGTAAAATAAGGTATTTTTAATCCCGATAGCTATCGGGAGGAGAAATTATATCTGCATATACCGCAGCGTGATTTTTTGATACAGAAATCAACTTTTATCAACAAAGTCCGTACGAGAATGATTGGATTTATAAAGTTGTACTTGTTTATCTAAAAACTACTGCATCATTATACTTGGTTTAATAAAAGAAAAATTATCATGCTTAGACAAACTATTTACGTTTTTATCCTATTTCTAACAACGACTACTACTTTTGCACAACCAAAAGCGACGACGCGTTCATTAAACGCAACTAATGCAGCAACTGTAAGTCAGTTAATTTCAAACAATGAGTCTTCTACTGATATTAAATCAGCTTGGATTTCATATCTTATTAACAATCAAATTGAATCTTATGATGAAATCATTACACTAGCGAATGAAATGGTAGAAAAAGCCTATCAAACGGGTAGTAAAGAATTGGCCCAAAAATTAGCCAAAGTAGAATACTTAACTGCTTTGCGATTAGCACATACACAAGAAATCAATCTGGCTTATCAAGTTAAATTAGGTATTATTAATAATGAAAAAATCGCTACCAAACAGTTTAGATTAGAGCCGACTACTACTGACTTGAATAAAAGAGATTTATTAAGTGAAGGTACAATGGAAGATTTATCAGGTGAGCGATTACAACTCATTTTAATTGCACAAGATGTTTTGGGGGTAAAAGAAACACATAATGTAAATGGAAATGAAACACCTTTGAAAGGTAAAAACATGAGAAAACTCAATAGTAGAAAACCATTATTTGAATTAACAGAAGTTATGTCTAATAAAGGAACTGCTAATAAAAATACAGATGAACTAGAGGGGTATATTAGTGAATTAAGAGCATCTTTTACAACAGTGGAATATGCTTACAAAGCTGCGGCTCAAGATTTACGCAATGCTATTTTAAAGCATGAAACTTCTGAAGAAAATATGCTTAAAATTAGTCAGTTATTAAAAGATAGTGGAGTAGCCACTATTAATAACTAATATTACTTGCAATAATATTCAAAGGGTGACTTTGAGTCACCCTTTGAATCCATACAATCTATTTATTCGCCTCTAATACACTTTCTAACTCCTGTGCAGAAGCCATTCCCGTTTTACGCCATTTCAACTCTCCATTTTTAAAAACAATAAAAGTCGGAATAGAACGTACATTGTATTTTGCTGATAGTGCTTGATTCTTATCTACATTGATCTTGATAATATCACTACCCTCCCCCACTGTATTTTTAACTTGTTGTAAAA
Source organism: uncultured Saprospiraceae bacterium (assembly GCA_964385675.1). GTDB lineage: Bacteria > Bacteroidota > Bacteroidia > Chitinophagales > Saprospiraceae > CAYLSF01. Next base: position 6,281 of record CAYLSF010000010.1, on the reverse strand, counting down.
CAGGTCCCATCGCTTGACAAGGACCACACCAGTCTGCATAAAAGTCAATTAATACAGGTTTATCAGAATTGATTATATCTTTAAATGATTTTGCTGCCATGATTTTTTCTTTAAAATGTTAGTAATTAACAAACATTTGAATAGATGTTCATTTGATAATATAAACATCTAGCTATTGTAAAAGTTTAAGCTGTCAATAATGCGTGCAGTATCTGTCGTTTGGTTGACAATTACTTTTCCTGTGGACTCTAATAAGCTAAAATTGATGGCATCACCTATATTTTTCTTGTCTTGTAGCATCAATTCAATAAAGGTATCGTAATCGGATTCTGCCAACTTTGGAGTACCATAAACTCTTTTAACACACAGTTTGATAGATTCTAAATCTACAGCAGATAGTCCTGTTAGTTGATTAGACAGATAGCTTTCGCAAATCATTCCTATGGCAATTGCCTCTCCATGCAGTAAAGGTTCTTCCTTTTCTAAATGAACACTTTCAATGGCATGACCAATGGTATGACCAAAGTTTAACGCTTTACGCAATCCTTTTTCAAAAGGGTCAATCGTTACGACTTCTTGCTTTACTTTTAAGGAAGGTACAATCTTCGTTACCCAATCTACTTCTCGTAAATTCTCTATGGGTTTCAAATCTTCCCATTGTGTCTTATCCCAAATTAAAGCATGCTTTAGCATCTCTGCAAATCCACTTCTCAACTCTCGATAGGGTAAGGTTTTATAGAAATCTGGATTAACAAAGACGGCTTTAGGGTTTCTAAAAACACCAATACTATTTTTAATACCTTGGAAATCTATCCCCAATTTTCCGCCGATAGAAGCATCAACTTGAGACAATAAGGTGGTTGGAAGTTGAATAAAATCCATTCCTCGCTTAAAGGTACTGGCACAAAATCCGCCCATATCACCAATAACCCCACCGCCCAAATTCAAAGTCAAACTATTACGACTTGCTTTAGCAGCCATCATTTCTTGCCAAATCTGCTGACAAGTTTCTATCGTCTTATATTGCTCTCCTGCTGGTATTTTTATCAATTGATACTCTAAATCCGGTAAATTTTTCGTTACTATAGGAAGACAGTGTTTAGCCGTATTATCGTCTGCAATGACTAATACTTTTGAATAGTTTCCTTTGTTAACATATTCCAATACGGTTTCCCAAATATCTGAGCCAATGTATATATTGTAATCTGCTAATGCTACAGTTTGCATAATCTATAGGTGTAAGGTATAAGGTTTAAGCCTGCCCCATACTTGATACGGGGGTACAAGGTTCTTTGAAAAATTTTGTGATTAGTCACCAGATGACTTCTGTTCCACAAAAAAATTCAGACAACCGATTATTCTATCTATTCTATATCTTAAACATTATACGCCTTTTTGACACAAAGGTAAGGGGTTATAATTGAGAATTGAGAATTGAGAATTGAAAATTGTGATTTAGAAATAAGAAATTGGAAATCGAAATTTGTACATTCACACACATAATTGGGCAATTATGAGAACATTATTATTTACACTTTCACTTACTATACTGAATATCAGCCTTTTATTTGGACAATTAACCATTAAAGGAGTTGCAATTGATAAAGTAACTGGCGAAACCCTAATTGGTGTTACCATTCAATCTGATGAATTTAAAGGCACAACCACGGATATAAATGGTGAATTTATATTAAATATAAATTCGCTAAATCCTACATTGACGTGTAGTTATATCGGCTATCAAAACAATGTCATTACACTTTCTGGAGAAGCAAATGAGGAAATTGATATTAAAGTGCAAATGATTAAGGAAGCTTCTATTCTTAATACCGTAGTTGTAACGAGCAATAGATATGGTAGAAAAATAGAAGATGAAGTTGCATCTATTGAAGTCATTAAACCCACCTATATAGAAAATAATGCGATTACCTCCTTATCTGATGTTATGGAACGAGTTCCTGGTGTTCAGATATTGGATGACCAAGTCAATATAAGAAGTAGTGGATATTCTTTTGGAGCGGGGAGTCGTGTAGGAATTGTGGTAGATGGTCAGCCGCTTTTAGGGGCATTAGCAGGTGACATTAAATGGAATTTTATTCCAATAGAAAATGCGGCACAAATTGAAGTTGTGAAAGGGGCAGCTTCTGTGTTGTATGGTGCAGCATCTATGAATGGTGTTATTAATGTGATAACGGCAGAACCAACTAGCAAGCCATATACAAGCATCACGATGTATCGAGGAATTATGGACGATCCACCCTCTGAATATCGTAAATGGTGGACAGATGATGAACGTCCAGGTAATGTTGGTTTATTTTTAGCCCATCGAGTGAAAGTCAATAATAATTTTGATGTTGTGCTAGGGGGAAATATTCACTTTAATCGAGCACACATCGAGCGAGGAGATGAAAATCGTTATCGTTTTAATTTTAAAACAACTTACCATCATAGTGATAAATTGAAATATGGTGTTGATGGTAATTTTATGTATCATAAGTTTGGCACCTATTTTATATGGCAAGATGCAGACTCCAATGCCCTTCAACATATTTCTCCTATTGCATTCAATCGGTATAATACCATTTCTGTCGATCCACACTTAACCTATTATGATGATAACAGTAATAAACATACCGTAAGAGGTCGATATTTTGAGGCAACATTGAATAATAATATTCGAGATGAAGCGAATGTTCCTGCTTATGTGTGGGGGGGAGAATATCAATTCCAACGTCGGTTCAACTCAGATTATATCTTAACGGCAGGAGTCTCGTATCAAGACTTCTTTGCAGAAAATCCTCGTTTGGGTATTGAAATTATTGATACGACAAATACAACTAACGTTGCTTTTGATGGACAGTCTGCCGCCGTTTTTGGGCAAGTTGACAAAGGTTTTCTATCGGATAAACTCAACCTTACAGCAGGTTTACGTTTAGAATCTTTCAATATCGGAAATGATGATTTTAGTCAAGTCATCCCGACTTTTCGATTGGGAGGAACATACAAATCAACGCCTACGGATGTATTTCGAGCGTCTTATGGACGAGGGTATCGTATTCCAAGTTTAGTAGAACGCTACATTGATGCCGTACTTATTGAGTTTCCCAATCAGTTAATTGATAATTTAGCTTTACGCGTTTTACCCAATTTAGAAATAGAGCCAGAAATTGGCTGGAGTTCAGAGATTGGTTACAAAAAACTATTCAATGTCGGAGACTGGAAAGGATATTTAGATGCTGCCGTCTTTGTAATGCAATATGATAATATGGCGGAATTGACTTTTGGATTACATCTTGATGACAGCACCGCTACCTTTTCGGAAATTATTCAAAATATTGGTTTCAAATATGTCAACGCTACTAAGGGAAGAATCGGAGGCTATGAATTAACCGCTCATTTAGATGGAAAAATTGGAACTATACCTCTAAAAATTTGGGGTGGTTACACTTATACTTACCCTGGGGATTTAGACTCTATTGAAACCCATAATCAAAATTATTGGTCTAACTTGTTCACAGCTATGGGTACGCCTAGTGCGGAAATGATTCCAACGATTATGTTATATAGAAGTTTGCATACAGCTCGATTCGATATCGAGTTTTACTTTAATAAACTCACGTTAGGTTTTGTCGCCAATTACAATGGTCATATCCACAATATTGATGGTATTTTTGAAGGGGAAGGACAATGGGCTGAACTGATAGAAACCCTCAACGGTCAGCCAATTATACCTGGATTTGAAGAATATCGTGCTGCCAATACTGATGGCTTTTGGGTATTTGATGCTCGTTTAGCTTACCATCTCAATGAACAGCATCACCTACATTTTGTCGTCACCAATGTGACCAATAAAGAATATGCCCTTCGACCAGGGCGTATGAATCCGCTTCGGATGTTTAATGTGAAGTATCAAATGGAATTTTGAGAATTAGGAATTAGGAATTAAAGTAAAAAAGGATTTGTCATGGTGGCAAATCCTTTTTAGTAAGGAATAGGATAGCTTTTCACCCCTCAAAAAAGTAGCTCTAAAGGCTAAAAAGTTAAATTTTAGTCTTAAAAATGGGAATCTTAAATTTTGTTAGTGTCATTTTTACACTATTAAAAAAAACTTTTATAATTTAGCTTTAGATTTAGTCAAAAAGCAATTTAAAAGGTTAAATAAAATAAGGGATTTCTACTCTAAAATTCCCTGTTTGAATATATAGCCTATCTATTTTGCATCAATTCTAAAGCTAAATCACTGACCAAATTTTCTGACTAAAGTTTTCAATAATCATGATAGAGACAACCTTAGGTATTGATATTGGTGGTACAAACTCTAAAATTGGTGTAGTAGATACAGCAGGAAGAGTATTAGCTCATACCTCATTTTCTAGTCGTGCAAAAGAACCTTTTGAGGCATTCCTTTCTTCTTTAGCTCATCATGTAGATATTTTAAAAAATGAAATTGAAGAACCTTTTGTCATACGAGGAGTTGGAATTGGTGCTCCAAATGCCAATTATTATTCGGGGCAAATGGAGAATCCTGTCAATTTTAAATGGGGAAATATTGTACCCATTGTAGCTTCTATTGAAGACTTAATGCAAGTACCTACCGTCATTACCAATGATGCGAATGCAGGGGCTGTAGGTGAAATGCGCTTTGGTAGTGGGCGTGGTATGAAAAACTTTGTTTTAATTACCCTTGGTACAGGGCTAGGTAGTGGTTTGGTTGTAGATGGAAAATTGGTGCATGGAAAAGACGGTTTAGCGGGTGAGATGGGGCACATCATCGTAAAAGCGGATGGACGTAAGTGTAATTGTGGTAATCATGGATGTTTAGAAACTTATGCTTCTGCTACGGGCATTAAGCGAACGGTTTTTAAACTGATGGCAGATATGAATAGTACCAGTCCCCTTAGAAATATTTCTTATGCCAATATGACGGCTAAGATGATTACAGAAGCTGCACTAGCGGGTAATGAATTGGCTCAACAAGCCTTTGAATATACAGGTCAAATTTTAGGTCGTAAACTAGCCGATACGGTAGCCTATCTTAATCCTGAAGCAATTATTTTATCAGGTGGATTAACAAAAGCTGGTGATTTACTTCTAGAACCTACAAGAGAATATATGGAGTTACACACATTCCCAATTCTTAGAGGTAAAACCCAATTATTGATTTCAACTTTAACGGGTGCAAATACGGCAGTACTTGGTGCAGCAGCATTGGCTTGGGATCATTTAGAGCAATTGGAAAAAGAGCAAGTAGCTATGGCACATTGATTTTTTAGTTATTGGTTGCTTAGTAATTCGTTATTAGTCAATAAATCTCCAATACCTATTTGATAGGTATTGGAGATTTGATTTTTAAGCATCCATTTTATAAACAAGACTCCCCTCAATATCCTCTATCATCAATAATAAATTAGTATCCGCATCATAGTCCGCATTAAAGCAAAATGGCTTTCCTTCTAAAATATATTTATAGATATACCAATCAGAAGTTGGTGTTGGCACATTGAGGACTTCTTCAAAAGGTATCCATGCGAGTGTTCCTTCATTACATTCGGGTGGCTCAACAAAATCTATTTCAGCCAAATACACATAATTAATCCAATTGTATTTAGTCGGTGCGCTTTCCGTCAATAGTCCACAGAATTTCATAGTATCTACCTTAATCCCTGTCTCTTCAAAAGTTTCTCGAATCGCTGCTTGTAATGGATTTTCATACGGTTCTAATTTTCCACCTACGGGCGTGTACATACCTTGATTAGGTACTTTTAATCTTTTTAAAAGCAAAAATTGATTGCCATGTTTTAACACACAAAGTGTTGCTGCCTTTTTTAACCCTATTGATACTTTCATTATTTGAGTTTAAATCATTAAATCTATCGCTCCAAAGATAGCTGCCCCCACAATAATTGACCATGAAATCCAGTCTTTAAATTCATTTTTAGGGTGCATTAAAAATAGTAGATGCAATCCTAAATGAATGATAAGAAAATAATTCATCCCCGTTACAATACCTTCATTATCTGGCTGATTCAAGTAATAAAGTAAAATCGAAAACAAAGGAATATGTGCGAACATAAATACAATGAAGCCTTTTTGATCATCCAAATAAGAGAGCAAGGGAAAAATACGCCATTCCTTACATCTTATAGCATCCATTTCATGCATGAAGATAAAACTCAAACCTATATAAAAATAAATAGACGCCATCTTTAATTTAGTTTTCAATCATTATAAAACACTATATTCCAACCACTTACCAAAATAAGCAAGATTATGTCTAATAT
>CAYLSF010000009.1:0-23214 GCA_964385675.1 uncultured Saprospiraceae bacterium | reverse complement strand
TTAACCGTTCCTATTCTTTCAAAGTCCACCCCATTTGTACTCCATTCCACTTCAAAGTGGGCGTTATTAATCTCAGTAGCCGTTTGCCAATCTAATTGAACCATGTTTTCATCTGTCAAAGTCGCGGTAAAACTCAATAATTCAACAGGCAAAACCAATTGATATTCATACGCTCCAAGGTCAATGGTCATATTATTAATTCTCGTGTTTTGAGCTAAATCTAACGTTTCCGTATTTGCAGCATTATCTCCAACATCCAATGCAGGAGAAGTATTTTGTAACGTATAATCTCCACCTGCTGCATTCACAAATAACGGGTCACTATCCAAATTATTGACACCTGAGGCAGGAGCTAAATTTACAGTACCATCGGGATTACCATCATCGTAAATGCAGTTATTGATAGTGGAATACGGTGCTGAATTAGCTGTAGAAACTACATTTTGACCATTAGACCATAAGATGCAGTTTGTGAATGTCGAATTTGAACCCGTTCCGTCATTTAACATCACCGATGGACCGATGAAAAAGACAGATGTATTTCCTGTAATTGTACAATTGGTAAGTGTGGTCGTAGAAATGCCTGAACTTTGAGAATAGTTATAAATTCCACTTACAGGTCCATTATTGTTGTTGATTAAGCAATTGATTAAAGTCGTTTCAATCGTACCGCCATTGGCAAAGTTGGAAAGAATACCACCATGATTTTGACTAACATTGGAGGTAAAAGCCGTATTCTTAATGATGGGACGACATTCGCCGATTTGATTATTAGATAAATTATAATTTTCATTCGCCAATCCTGCACCTCTTGTGCTTGTCTCATTATTCTTGATGATACAATTCGAGATAATTGGATTAGAAACTTGTCCTGTTGCACCACAAAAGTTAAAAATACCGCCACCTAATTTTGCATAATTTACACTCGAATTATTCGCATTGCCGTCTTGTATGATCAATCCGTCAAGCACCGTATTATTGGTAATAGAACCGTTTGCAGTTGAACCATCAATATAAACAACATGATAGGCATTGTCTGTATTATTATTCAAAGCACCTAAGTCACCACTTAAAATCGTTAGATTAGCTGTGATATTTCTTTGTGAAAATGCCGTTTCAGTTCCTGCAAAACCACCATAGATTTTAGTATTATCTTTTGAAATGTAAAAAGAATAATCTCGGCTATCTGCCGAATTTTGATGGGTAGGATAATAGGTTGCTGCTGCCACCCAAATATCGACTTGTGCATCATTATTGTCAATGGCAGTTTGCAAATTGGTATAAGCATCTGTCCAAGATGTACCATTATTTGCACCTGCTGCATTTTTGTTGACATAAATTGCTAAAGGCGTTTCAAAAGCTCCGATATCAATACCTGAACCGATTGGGCACGGAAAACCATTGATATCCGAATTCGGAGCATTTGTTAATGTACCTACATCCTTGGCAGGCGATGCACTCAACAGATTAAAATTATCACTTACTGCATTTGCAAACAAAGGGTCAAGGTCTGAATTATTGCTACCTGTAACATTAAACATTGGAAAAGTCACCGTACCATCGGGCGTTCCATCATCGTAAATACCATAGTCAAAAGTCATATTACATTGAATGCCTTCACGAGCAGAAATTGCTCCGTTGTTACTCCAAACGATAGTATTTGTAATTGTAATCAAAGCCAAATTAGTCGATGGCGTAGCGGAATTTCCTTCTCCGTAAATGATAGCAGCACCACCAATAGTTGCCGTATTTTTAGAAAAAGTATTGTTCATGATGGTTAGATTGGAAACTGCCTCGTCAGCATATAATGCGACAACGCCTTCGCCACAAGTATTCGAGTAAAACACCGAATTTTCGATTGTTCCTGTTAGTGTTGCACTGTTTAACATGGTATAATTAATGCCGCCACCTTTTGACAATGCTGTATTATTATGAAATTTAGTTTTTGTAATGGTTGTATTGAATTGTAAAACATCGTGAGCAATAAAGGATATTCCTGCTCCGTCATCAGCATAATTATTAGTAAAAATACATTGATTAATAGTCGCATTAATGGTTTGGCTATTCCTATTTGCATTATAATGAATGCCGCCACCATGTTTCCAAAAACCTGTTCCTACATTAGCATTTGCATCACTGATAGTTAATCCATCAATAGTTAAATTAACAACTGTTTCATTAATATTTCCAACATAAATAATATGATGTGCATTGTCTGTATTGTCATTTAATGTTCCAATATCACCACTCAAAATGGTGATGTTTGTTGTTGGATTGCGTTCTGAACGTTGGGTTTCTGTACCTGCGAATCCACCGTAAATAGCGATACTTTTATTGATGTAAAAAGTTTTTTCACGGCTATTTGTACCGCCACTATTATCAAAATCAAATTCTTGTGTTGGATAATAAGTACCTGCTTTCAACCAAATTTCATCTTCTGTACAAGCATTGGTCAAAGCAGATTGCAAAGAAGTGTAGGCATCAGTCCAAGATGTGCCGTTATTTGCACCTGCTGCACTCGGATTAACATAAATTCTTTGTGAAGTAATCACTTTCTCATATGCTCCCAAATCAATTCCGCCATTATTATAAAATCGGGCATTTCCACCCAAATCAACCGTTTCTGTATTGACGGAATTTCCATTATTTCCATCTCCTGTATTGATAGCAGGAGAACAGTTTTGAAGTGTAAAATCGCCTGATGCAGTATTGGTGAATAACGGATTTTGCTCTAAATTATTACTACCCGAAACGCCTGATGGTAACACAATCGTTCCATCTATTGTACCATCATCATATATGTTGTGATTAAACGTAATAGTAGCTGTACCTGTACCATTCGCAATATTATTCATATCTGCATTTGTACCATTTGACCATAAAATAGAGTTAGTAATCGTCATGGTCGAGCTACATCCATTATCGGCTCTATTCCAAATAGCACCGCCATTAGTTGCTGCAGGAATATTATTATAAAAGGTACAATTAGTGATTTTGGTGTGAACGGTGCTTGAACTTGAACCTGAGGTATTCAAACCATAAGCAACTACGGCTCTTTCTACATTATCATAAAATAGGGCATTAATAATAGTTGGATTAGCTATTCCATTTTCATCTGCTATGGTACAAACGCCACTTCCCAATCCGTCGTTATTTTTAAAAATACAGTTTTTAAGCGTTGGATTAGCGGTACCGTTATATACATCATTATAAATACTTCCTCCGATTAGGTTTAATCCATTTTTTTCAAAAGTACAGTTTGTAATCGTAGCGTTTATTGTTCGGGTATTTCGTGCATGATTGTAAATTCCTGCTCCATTTACGGCATTATTATATTCTAAAATACAATTAGAAATCGTAGGATTACAAAATCCATTGGCATTTGAGGTAATGTAAATGCCTCCACCATATTGCTCATGAACAAAATTATTTCCTGTTGCATTTCCGCCAATAATCGTAAAACCATCGACTACTGTATTTGCACTAATATTGAAATTGCCACTTGGTCTAATTTGTAAAACATGATAAGCATTATCATTCGTATTCGTATATTCAAACCATGAACCGTTCAGTATAGAAGATGGCGTTGCGACATCATCCTGCCCCAAATCTCCGCTCAATGTAGTGGTATTATTAGTTACATTTCGTTGACTTAGTAGCGTTTCTGTTCCTACAAATCCACCATATATTTTGATGTTTTCGGTCATGACAAAAAATGCTTTATCCCGATTATCGGCAGGAGAAGTATTTCCTGAAATATCCTTGGTTGGATAATACGTACCTGCTGCTACCCAAATTTCATTACCAAAAATAGCAGCGTCAATAGCATCTTGAATATTAGTGTAGGCATTTGTCCACGATGTGCCGTTGTTTGTGCCAACTGCATCATGTTTGACGTAAATCGTTTGTGAGATAGCAATAGTTGCGTTGAATAATATCAACAAGACTATTATGATTATTTGATTATAATTTTTCATTTTCTCTGTTTTAGATGACCTTCTAATTTATGCGTCCCTTACCAAGTTCCGAAGACAAGGCAAAGATGAGTTAATTAGGCTTTCGAGAATTTTATAGTTCTTTCGAGAATTTCAAATCGATTTTTTAAACATTTAAATACCTGACTATCAGAAAATTATTAAAACTATGGTTTGATAAGTTTTTTTACAATATGTTTTCCATCAATTATTATTGTTGCATAATAAATTCCATTAGGTAAATTCGTCATATTGATTTGTAAAACATTATTAGTCGGTTGGTAGGTGCGAATTTGTTGTCCTGCGTTATTGTGTAGTAAAATAATAGCGTTTTCTGCTGTTCCAAGACTGATATTTACAATATCATTGGTTGCTGGATTTGGATATACTTTGATGACAACATGATTACTTTCTTGATTAGTGACTTCTACAATTTCAGAATATTCAAATGTCCCATCAAAATCGGTTTGTTTAAGACGATAGTAAAGTTGTAATTGACCATTTGGAAGTTCTTTATCTTCATAAGTATAAGTTAAGTTTACTAAAGAAGTTCCTGCACCATCAACTTGACCAATTGCCTCAAAATCAACACCGTTTACAGAGCGTTCTATGGTAAAAAAATCGTTATTGGTTTCTGATGCGGTTTTCCATTCGAGTTGAACAGATTGTTCTTTGGGAAAGGCTTGAAAACTACTTAATTGAACAGGTAAGACTGCCGGAGCATGATTGAGCCGAGTAGCCAAGTGTATTCCACCATTTCCTAAATTTGACCAATTCATATCCACCGAATTTCCTGTTGCTAACACAAAACTTCCAGCCAATGTATTAAGGTTTGCGGCATTGAAAGTTGATGTTTGGTTTGCACCCGAAGTTAAACTTCCACTACCTGAAAGTACATTATCAATCACGGCATCGTTAGGATTGGTTTTGATAGTAATGGTGTTGGTTGCTCGACCCGTAAAAACTGCTCCAGCAGAATTACCAACAGGATAGGTTTGATTGACATGCTGATAAGTAGCTGCACTAACGTGTAGATAGGCGTTTGAGGTATTTACCGTCACTACAACATCACCTATAACCAAACTTCCTGTTCCTAAAGTTAAAGTCCATACTTGTGAGAGCGATACCGCTCCTGCACTATTGTAATTCAATACACTATTTGCTCTTTCTAGGTTTTGTCCATTATAGGTGACACTTGTTACCTGAGTTTCTACTATCCAATTTAATGTACCCACATCAACGACCAATAACCGATTGTTTCCAGCTTGTGCTTGAAAATTGGAAATGGTTATTTGAAATGGAGAAAAAGAGGAAGTATTAGTGACTGCATCGTTGTTGAAAACGACTTGAGCGTTGCTATTACTCAAAAGAAATAATGAAATAGTTAGCGTTAAAGCGATTAATTTATATGTTGATTTCATGATAATAGTTTTTAATTTTTATCAGATGTCGCTTCAACTTTACGAAGGTTTGAAACCTTCGTAAAGTTAAATTTCAAGCGTCCTCATTATTGTTTAACCAATTTCTTTACCGTATGCACACCATCAATCATAATGTTTGCATAGTATATTCCACTTGGAAAATCTGCCATATTGATTTGTAAAATATCGTTATTCGGTCGGTAAGAGCGAAGTAGTTGACCTGTGTTGTTGTGTAGTGAAATGTAAGTGTTTTCGCTTGTTCCTATATTGATGTTTACAATATCTTCCGTGATTGGATTTGGATAGATACTTAATTGAGAATTAAAAATGGAGAATTGGGAATTAATAATTACTACTTCTGAATAATCGTATTGTCCATCAAAGTCAATTTGTTTTAAGCGATAGTAGAGACGTTTTACTAAAACGTCTGTACCATTATCCACAAATTCATAATTAGAAACCTCTGTAGTCGTTCCATTACCATGTAAAAAACCAATTACTTCCCAATCTATTCCATTCGTACTTCTTTCAATATAAAAACCTTCATTGTTTTGCTCAGAAGCCGTTTGCCAAATCAAATGATTTTGGTTTTCAATATTTTCGCCTTTGAAATAAGTCATTTCTACAGGTAAAACGGTACCATCCAAATACAATACAATATTTTCACTATTACCAACTGCCCAGCCTGTTTGGTTGTCTCTGAAAACAACACTATTTAGGGTTTGATTGGTGTTAGAAGTTTGAACTGTCCAAGTCGTTCCTCCATTAGTCGTTGTGACAATTGTTCCAGATGAACCCACTGCCCAACCTGTATTGGCATCAACAAAATGAACATCTAAAAGCCCGTTAGAAGTGTTTGAAGTTTGAGCAGTCCAAGTTGTTCCACCATCGGTTGTTTTTTGAATTTCTCCACTTGCACCCACTGCCCAACCTGTTTGAGTATCGACAAAATATAGGTCAAAAATAGTAGAGGAAAACGATGGGGATTGAGCCGTCCAAGTCGTACCGCCATCGGTTGTTTTTAATAAAGTATTCGATGCACCTGCTGCCCAACCTGTAAGAAAATCAAAAAAGAATACTGTATTTAAGTCATTACTTGTTCCCGAAGTAGCCGAACTCCAAGTTCCACCATGGTTGGTTGTTCTTAGAATTGTTCCATTTGTTCCAACTGCCCAACCTCGGTTTCCAATATCTACAGAATGTACATCATTTAGTGTTTCTGTCGTTCCAGAGGTTTGAGCAGTCCAATTTGCACCAGCGTCCGAAGTGTATAGTATAGTTCCATTTGCACCAACAGCCCAACCTTTTTCTATATTTGTAAAATATATATCTTGTAAATTCTCTGTTGTTCCAGAAGACAATAAAGACCAATTTAAACCATCCGTAGTTTTATAAATAGAACCATCGTTTCCAGAAAGCCAACCTGTTGTTGAACCTGGGGAAAAAGATACACTTGTGTAAATAGCGTTGTTTCCCGATAATTTGATAGTCCATACTTCTCCCCCATCCGTTGATTTTAGAAAAGTACCTCCTGAATTAAATCCAACAACAAAGTTTTGAGATTGTGTTCCCATACTTACATCTCTCAAGTTCGCAGTTGTATTTGAGGTTTTAGTTGTCCAAGTTACTCCGCCATCGGTTGTTTTTAGAATCGTTCCACCATCGCCAACTGCTAAACCTCTTGTGCTGCTTGTGAAATCAACGGAATACAATGTATTTGCTGTTCCAGATGCGATACTATTCCAAGTTGTTCCACCATCAGTTGTGCGGATTATTGTACCATTGACACCAACGGCAACACCATTATTAACATCTGTAAAATGAACATCATATAAAATATCGCTTGTGCCAGATGTTTGAGCCGACCAAGTTGCTCCACCATCTGTCGTTTTTCGGATGATACCATTTGCACCAACTGCCCAGCCATTATTGGCATCAGCAAATGAAATTCCCCAAAAGTTTTCGCTTGTTCCTGACACTCTTTGTGTCCAAGAAACACCACCATTTGTTGAAGTATAAATATATCCAGCATTTCCAACAACAACACCATCTGTTGTACTATTGAAATGCACACTATTCATTTGGAAAAAGACACCAACATTATACATCGTAAAATTTGCTCCACCATCTGTTGTTTTATAAACTCGACCTGCCGGTCCAGCAATCCAACCATTATTGGCATCTAAGAAGAATAAACTTGTATTGGCAAAAAAGAAGTCATAACTCGTGACTGTCCATGTACTTCCCCCATTTGTTGTCTTTGCTACTTGTCCTTGAAAATCACTTGCCCAACCGGTGTTGGCATCTATAAAATGACAACTTGTCAAGGAATTTAATGCAAACTGTTTTAGTTCCCATTGTGCTTGTAAGGTGTAGTTAATCGTTAATAATATGATTACAATTATTGCTTTGAGAAGCGTTGGTTTTACTTTTTTCATAACCTGTATTTTTAAAAATTAACTGCCCAACCAATTGTCATCTAAAATGCAAGGGAAGGGCAGCATTTAAGATTTTTAATTTCTTGATGACAAGACAAAGATGGAGCAGTTATATTTTCGATTTTTCTATATGCCTTTCGAGGATTTTTTCTGACTTTCGAGAATTTTTAATGGAATTTTAGAAAGGATAATACTTTGATTATGAGTAGGTATAGAAATACATAAATATTGAACCAGTAATTTCTTATTTGAACCATATAAGGCATATAAGAATCTCATAAGAAGGTTTAAGTCGCTTGATAATTAATAGCTTATATTTCCTTATGTTTCTTATATGGTTTAGAAGAAGTCCATTTAAGAAATTACTGACATTGAAATAGTTAATAAAAAAATGCGAGATTCAGTCATTTAAATCTTGACCAAATCCCGCATTTAACATTTATGTATAAACCCTATCAATAATTTATCTAATAGACCATTTTTGTGAGTAAATCATGCGGTCGTTTACCAAATTCCTTTTCATATGACTTCGCAAAATGTGTTGTATTTTCAAACCCTATAGCACAACACAACTCCGTTAAAGTATAGACTTCCGTCGTTTCTAAAAGCTGTTTGGCTTTTTGTAGTTTTACCAATTTTAGATATTTCATTGGTGTCAACCCTGTTGTTTTTTTAATTTGCTGATACAACTTACTCTTGCTCATGAGTAATTCATGTGCCAAATCATCTAATTTATAATTTGGGTTGCGAACTTCTCTTTGAGCAATTGCTTCTACTTTTTCTAGCCATTGGAGGTCTTTGACCGTTGCGGGTCGCGGGTTGTGAGTTACGAGTTGTTGATTTTCTGATTCCTGCTGTATATTTTCTGTTGACTGCTCACTCTCCACTGATAACTGCTTACTATCAACTATCAACCCTCTACTTTTTGAATTTGCAATTAAGTTTTTAATTCTTAGTAGCAGTTCATCTACCTCGAATGGTTTGGTCATATAATCATCGACCCCAATTCTTAATCCTCTTAGTTTATCATTTATATCTGCTCTAGCCGTTAGTAAAATAAACGGTATAGAACAAAACCTATCGTCTGCTTTTACTTTTTCCAGTAAAGTAAAACCATCCATTTCGGGCATCATGACATCACTTAATATTAAGTGATTAGTGATTAGTGACTGGTAATTAGTTAAATAATCGAGTGCTTCGACACCATTTCCAGTTATGATTACATTGTAATATGGTGCTAGGATAGATTGTATAAATTGTTGTAAAGATGGATTGTCTTCTACTAGTAGAATGGTGTCTTTGTGTGATGAGGACGTTGCATCTAAGTTTACTAAATTTTTGAAGTTGAGTAAACTTGAATTTTTGGTTTTATTTTCGGGATTTAACTGTAAATCTTCTTTTCTAACCAACTCAATCGGCAGTTGCACCTCAAACTCCGTTCCTTCGCCCAATTTGGATTTCACCGAAATCTCCCCATTCATCAACTCCATCAACTCCTTAGTCAACGCCAAACCAATTCCTGTTCCGCCTTCTATATTTTTAGTATTAGTTTGGAAATATCTATCGAATACATACGGTAAATCTTCTTCAGAAATACCTCTCCCACTGTCCTTGACCTTAATCACTAAATTTTGTTCCACTTGAGTCACCATAATTTGGATATGACCATTCTTAGGTGTAAACTTTAAAGCATTAGAGAGTAGGTTGTTTAATATTTTTTCCAATTTCCCTTGATCAAATTGAGCTACAATATCTTTTTGTAAAAAAGACATCATCTGGTATTCAATACCTTTTATAGCAGCCGCACTTTCAAAATTAGCGACAATTCGTTCTATAAATTGTGGAATTCTAGTGGGGACTACATCCAATTCTAATTTATTAGCTTCTAATTTAGAAAGGTCTAGTACTTCATTAACAAGGTTTAATAGATTTTGACCATTAGCTTTGATATTTACGAGCTGTTGGGTTGTGATTGCTTCTGACTGCTGAGTGTGATTTTTTATCAATTGCGTCAAAGGCGCTAAAATCAAGGTAATAGGAGTGCATAATTCATGCGAGATGTTGGCAAAAAAGCGGGATTTCATTTTATCTAAATTTCGCAATTGTTCTGTTTCTTGGAATATCAACAGTTGTTGAGTACGCCATTTTACAAAATAGAAAGTACTTATTCCAAACATGGCTAATACTACAACTATGAACCACCATTGCAAATAAAAAGGACGTAAAACATGGATTGGAAAAGTCAGTGCATTAATAGCTTCTTGCTGATTCGCATTTAATGCTTTAATCTCAAACTGATGCTCACCATACGGTAAGCCACTAATACTTAATTCATTATTTTTTGTACTTTGCCAAACATATACTCCCTTAATACGATATTGAAAAGTTGTACCATTTTGATAATTTAACAACGCTAAGTTGAGTTTAAAAAAACGATCATTGGGCTGCAATCGAATGACTGATTGTTTTAATAGTAGATATGTCAAATCTTCAAATTGTCCATTTTTATCGGAGAATTGCTGAAAATTAGTTACTACTAATTTTGAATTATTTTTTTGATAACGAACTTTTGAGAAGTGCTTTGGGTGAAAAGCAATTACGCCTGTTACCCCACCAAAATAAATTGTACCATCTTTATCTTGAAAATGCGAAATTCGATTAAATTCATTGTGCAATAAACCATATTCTGTCGTATAAGTCACAAATTTACCTGTTCGCTTATCCATTTGCATTAACCCATCATTACTACTTATCCACAAATATTCATAGTCATCCTCATAAATCGCATGAAGCGTATTGCAAGAAAGTCCATCTTCTACACGGTAAACGGTAAACGGTGAGCCTGTCTCGTGCTTGATACGGGGGCTGACGGTTTTATTTTCCATCGAGCCAAGCGTCTGCCTATCGTTCACCATCCATCGTATTAACCCTCCATCACCTGTGGCTAACCAAATCACTCCTTGACTATCTTGATACATGTGATGAAAATCAATCGCTGGTAAATAGAATGCTCCTTTTTGATTATTACCATATTGAGCAAGATAGTTTCCAGCATTATCCACTACGAATAGTCCTTGATTAGAGCAAACCCAAACTGACTGGGCATCTCTTTTTTGAATATGGTAGGCATTAAATTCTTGGTTTTTATCAATCGGCAATTCAGATTTTTTTGACCATTGACCAGTGGTTGGATTCAAGACTAATAATTCCCCCCTAAGACCAAAATTCCAAATATTACCGTTTGCTGATTGATACAGTGACCACAAATTAATGTGATGTTGCTTATGATTGAATGGAAAATATTGTTTTTTATTGGTTGTTAAATTTACACTCAACAATGCAGAACCATCAAACGACCACAAATGATTAGATTTATCTTTTAAAAATGGGGTAAACATGATACCTTTAAAAGGAAAAGAAGATAGTTGATTATTTGCATCTAATTTTACCGTAGCGTTAATAGTGGAAAACCATTTTTCGCCATTTGATTGTACAAAAATACCTCTAGCAGAATTACTGTATCCTTTATCAAAAAATTGGTAAGGTTTGAAATAATTGGGTTGGAGCGTAATAGCGATTAAGCCTTGTTGCTTATCACTAAACCAAGTGGTTGTACCATCAAAAAATATAGGTATTCCCCCTAAATCCATATTAAAAATTTGCTGGTAAATAATTTTCCCAGAGGGTTGAATCACCCTAATTTCTTTTGGGCTTTTTAACCAAAGTAATTCTTGCTGTTCATTTCAGGCGGTATAATCTACTTGATCTATAATGACGCTTGGTTTTGAATATGATGATGCTAGAGTCGGAGCAAATATTTTAAAGGCATCTAAATAACTAGAGTTTTTAGCTACATAATCATCATTCAAATCTAAATACTGTGTTTCATCTTTATTGATGACAGGTATAATCAATCTAGCTTTTTGCTTTACTACAATTTCACCTTTACCATCTATTTTATAAATAGCACTCCGCATTTTCAAGTTATCCAAATCCGTATAAACACCTTCAACTAAAAGTTGCCCATCTTGAACCCGCTCTACATTTGTCATAAAAGCAATCTCTTCAGGAATTGATATGGGTTTAAAACCATCTTGAGTAGTGTAAAAAAAGGCTTTGTGTAAACTAAAGGCATATATAAAAATAGAACCATCCGATAATTGCTGCATATAACGAATATCCCTTACCTCAAAAGGTAAATTTTCCTCAAAACGCTCCTCTAGAGTTGTGAATTCGCCTGTGTTGATATTAAATAGATTGACTTCTGGCGATTGGAAACTATGCTCAAAAGTCTCATTGGGTTCCAACAACCAAAGAAACCCAGCGTCATCTTCTGCTATGGTCTGAATACGCTCAATAGTCATCTGGGGGTGTGAAACAGCAGTATAGCTTTCAAACGATTGTCCATCAAAGCGATTTAATCCGGTTTCCGTACCTATCCATATAAATCCATACGTGTCCTTATGAATCGTGTGAATTTTATTAGATAACAATCCATCTTCGGTCGTATAGATTTGTTCGGAAGGAATATAACTATGTTGGGCCTGTACAAATTGAATCCCTACTAATAGAATAGAGCATAATAGTCTTAGTTTCATAGCCTTTCTGATTTTAGATGACAATCTCCTTCTATACGGTTATTTGGTTCATTTCGTTGGTTAAGGAACTTCGCAAAAAATAACAGGTTGACCATTCTATAATTATAGAACAATCAACCTGTTTTGGTATTGGGTTGAATCAGAAAGAATTATATGATTCAAAAATGCCCTAAATTCTTAATTCACAATTACCAATTTCTTCACCGTCTCCCCAATTTTTACAAAATACGTCCCGCCAGCTAATTCAGAGACAGGTATATTTGTAATGGAGGCTTGATGATTAATTTGCTTTACGATTTGTCCCTTCACATTAAAGACTCGAATCATTTCACCAAGTGAGTTAGAGGCTTCTACGTTAAAGTAATCCGTCGTTGGATTTGGGAAGATTTTAACATTAATTGCTGACGTTGTATTCAACTTATCAATAGTAATTAAAATGACATTAGTATATTCATATTCCCCATCCAAATCGACTTGTTTTAAGCGATAGTAGTTTTCACCAATAGCAGGGTTTGGATGTAAGAAATCATAATCCCGATAGCTATCGGGACGTACGTCAGTTGTGGTTCCCGCCCCGTTAACCGTTCCTATCCTTTCAAAGTCCACGCCGTTTGTACTCCATTCTACGTCAAAGTGGGAGTTATTAATTTCAGAAGCTGTTTGCCAATCTAATTGAACACCTTCACTCACTTGTTCACCATAGAAATACAATAATTCTACGGGTAAAATTGCCCCACTTGATCTAACACCAAAAGGAGAAAAAGAAGTAATGTTATTGGCTTCTCGGTATCTATGATCACTACTGAATGCGTTATCATTGGTTGCCATAGTTGGTGTACCCAAATCTTGCCATTGTCCACTTGTATAATGGGTGATTTGAGACGAATTTGGGTCAAAAGTGGAAACATGATTGGGTCGCCATATCAATCGCATCGTTACGTCAGAACCACCAGGTACTTCTTCGCTAATGAGCCATGTTTTAGGTACAACATTATTGGTTACTGCATTACCCGATGTCCCTCCAAGAAAGAAGTTATCTATTACGCGTACATTAAAAATATCAACCGTTCCATCATTTTTTAAACGAGCAGGGTTAAAAGTGGCTTTACCTACAGGGAACAAGACAAAACTATTCCCAACTTTACGCTTTAAGACACCGGTTCCATTTGTTTTGATATAACGATCTTTGTTAATTCCTGTAAAGGTAGCGTTATCTGCCATTTGTAAATCAAAATTGGATAATTCTAATTGACCACTCGTAAACGTCAAATTATTGGACACTTGAATATTTTTCATCAAGACAGCATTATTGGTACTTTTATTTATCTTGAGATTATAAAAAGTCGTTGAATTTGCGCCTCCAATGGTCGTCTGATTATTAGCAGCATCTCCTTCAATTACAACCGTTCCACTAGGATTATTAAACTGTCCGTTATTCACCAATTTGGTATTGTTTAAATGAATGTTGGTATTTCCTGTGACGTTGACATACGTGCTATTATTATCAATAACAAATGTATTTTGTCCCAATAAATGGCTACCATAAATGAATAATATCATTACGATGTAAAGTCTCATAAGCTGTTTATAATTTCGTGTTTTCAAAGAGATTTTGTCAATTATCTAAATAATCATCAGTTCTATAAATAAAAAAAGTATAGCACTAATGAGGATGATAAAAATGGCAATTTGCCATTGATACGATTTAAATTGCACTTTTAATTCATCTGTCTTTTTCATACGCTATTATTTTTTAATAAGCTGGTTAATGTAATAAAACGTATTTTTAGATGACCCTACAAAGATGTGTGATTTTCACTTACGAAAATTGCCAATGACTTTCGAGAATTGCCAAATCAGCCCTCAAAGGTGATATTATTCATTAATTCGTTCATTTTTTATCGTATTATTAACATCATTTATCTTAGTTTGCAATTCAAATACTATTTTTTCTAACTGCTCAAATTTTTCCATTTGAGTTTTTAATGTCATATTTTCCTTTTCTAATTGCTCTATTTTAGCAGTCTGCTTTTGGATAAGTTTATATAATTCTTGAGTAGCACTCACATTGAGCATAGAAATGGCTTCGTAGTCCACTGTGTGGAAATCATTGACTTGTCTGCCGTAAACGAAGACGGGTTGCGAGTTGCGGGTTGCGAGTTGCGAGTTGACCCGAAAAGCGTTTTCTGTTATTTCAAGGACTTCTAATAGCTCTTTTTTATCATCAAAAATGATTTGGACTTTTTCGCCTTTTTTTAACTCAAAAGTCGAAGGTCGATTGTCGATTGTCGAAAAATAAATCCAACCATTTTCATCAATAGTAGCTATTTGGTAAATGTCGGGAATGATTTCTGTGAATTGATTATTGACGGCTTGTGGATATACTTCAGCTACCTGTTGAGCAATTACTTTCTTTTGTTTGGTATTGCCTTCTTTGATTTTGTCTTTGAATTCGTAGTCCGTGATTTGGATTTGCTGTAAGATTTCTAAATCCTTTTGATTATCACTGATGCCCTTGATGTCTTTGATGCGTTCGTCAGACATCGAAATAACGAATTTTCCAACAATACGGTCAGATGCGTAAATAGACACTGCTTTATTAGACGTGTTATTACTGACATAAGCCGTCGAATTATTGACATTGCTTAAATAAGTATAACCATTGATAACATTGTCAATAGAGCCATTTACTTCAAATTTACCGTTGGTAGCTGCCGTACCGATGCCAACGCTTCCGTTATCATCTATCTGAATACCTTCGTTGTCTCCATCATTGGATAGCCAATTGCCGTTGAGTTCAAGATTTTGAGTAGCGGTGTGGTTGCCTAAGTCTTGGATGGCATCACTCCAAGATAATGTGCCACTTCCGTTGGTGGTTAGCACTTGATTAGCACTACCATCAGCAGTTGGAAAGGAATATTCACTATTGATATTTAAAGTACCATTGATGCGTAATAAGTCGTTGTCAAATTCACCGTAAATCAAAGGTGAACTTGTAGATGAATTGGCTATATATAATTTATTGCTGCTGCTGCCTGTTTCACCTAATCCTGCCCAGTTACCTATAAAAATATTACCACTACCTGTCGAATTGGTCAAACCAGCTTGGTAACCAAGATAGGTATTTTTTTCTCCGGTAGTATTGGCTTTACCAGCTTGATAACCCAAAAAGACGTTTTTATTTCCTGACTGATTGACTTTACCTGCTTCGTATCCTATAAAGACATTATAATTATCAGATAAATCATCATTTGCTCCTGCGTTCTCTCCTATGAAAACAGAATAACCTGTATTCTGAGGTTCAATACGCCATTCGTTTAATCTTAAATATTCTGTACCGCCTAAGTCAAATCGGATAATATCTTCGTCGCTACTTTCTTCTACTTGGATTTTGGTGTCGGCGTCTGTATCCGATAATAATGTATTATCCAAGTCTGACCAAGACACAGTTCCACTACCATCTGTGGTTAACACTTGTGAGGTAGTGCCATCTGAAGTAGGAAAATCAAAAGCACCATTAATGTTGAGAGTTCCATTAATTTTAACCAAGTTATTGTCGAATTCGCCATAGATGAGTGGTGAAGAACTATTTGAATTCTCGATATATAGTTTATTACTACCTGTTTCATTAAAACCTGCATTATATCCAACGAAAACGTTATTACTGCCTGTTTCGTTATAAAAACCAGCTGCAAACCCAATAGCAGTATTATAGCTTCCATTAGTATTTAATACTCCAGCTCCAGTACCAAAGAATGAGTTTTTTTCACCTGTAGTATTAGTATATCCAGCTTGAATTCCAACAAAGACATTACTATTGTCAGAGAGATCATCATTTTTACCCGCGTCTTCTCCTATAAAAACAGAATTTCCTGTATTCAATACTTCAATACGTCCATTATCCAATCTTAAAAATTCAGTACCACCTATGTCAAATCGGATAATATCTTCGTTGCTGCTTTCCTCGACTTGGATTTTGGTGTCTTTATCGCTATCTGCCAAACCTTGAGTTACTGAAAGTGTTCCATTTATTTTAATCAAGTTATTATCAAATTCACCGTAAATAAGTGGTGAAGAAGAACTACTGTTTTCAATATAGAGTTTATCACTACCAGTTTCATTATAACCTGCGTGATGACCAATAAAGACATTTTCATCACCTGTTTGATTAGAATAACCAGCATTTACTCCGATAAATGTATTCTTATTACCTGTAGAATTCTTATTGCCCGCACTAAATCCTAAAAAAACATTATCACTACCTGATGTATTATTAGAGCCTGCATAGGTGCCAATAAAATCATTATAACTACCATTAGTGTTATTTTCACCAGATTGTATGCCTACAAAATTATTATATAGACCAGATGTATTTGATTGTCCTGAAAAATTACCTACAAAATTATTAGTGTTTCCATATGTGTTGGAATAACCTGCTTGATAACCTATGAAATTATTATTACCTCCTCCTGTATTGGTATAACCTGCTTGATAGCCTATAAAATTATTGAGACTATAGCTTGTATTCGAATAACCTGCTTGATATCCAATAAATATATTCTTATTGTTAGAATAGTCATCATTTTCGCCAGCTTCTTCACCAATAATAATAGAACCACCAGTATTCACTATTTCAATACGACCACTATCCAATCGCATAAATTCCGTCCCATTCATATCAAATCGGATAATATCTTCGTCGCTGCTTTCTTCTACCTGGATTTTGGTATCACCATCTGTATCAGAAAAATTACCCAAACTTAAGTCTGTCCAAGATAGTGTTCCATTACCATCTGTTTCCAAAACTTGATTAACTGTTCCGTCTGAAGCGGGAAGTGTGTAAGTGTTTCCAATCGTTAATGTTCCGCTTAATGTGGCATTTCCATCATCAGCAATACGAATACCTTCATCATCACCATCATTGGATAACCAAAAAGTATCTAGTTGAATATTTTCCGTTGCACTATGATTGCCTAAATCATCGTATAATTCGTGAGTACTTACAGTTCCATCCACTCCCAAAGCATTAACTGCAGCATAAGCAACTTGATAAATATCTAAGGTTCCATTTGCTTCTAATGAATATAAATAACCATCTATGACCATCATATCCACAGCAGCTGAATTTGTGTTTTTAGTAATCGTATATAATAGACTTGGTGAAGTCGTAGAACTAATGTCATAGACTTCCATAGTCGGCCCATCAAAAGTGTAATCGGCAAAAAGGTAGTTTCCAGAGGTAGTAAAGAATTGTGTTTCGTTTGAAAAACTACTTAGCTTTGAAGGAACAGCAGGATTACTAATATCAATAATATCAATACCATAAGTATCTCCAAAGTATAAATAATTACCTTTTTGAATCAATTGTTCGCCGCCATCAGCACCAACTGTGAGTGTTGAAATAACACTTGGAGAAGCAGGTGTACT
Organism: uncultured Saprospiraceae bacterium; assembly: GCA_964385675.1. GTDB lineage: Bacteria > Bacteroidota > Bacteroidia > Chitinophagales > Saprospiraceae > CAYLSF01. The sequence goes on along the minus strand of CAYLSF010000009.1, from coordinate 5,356 downwards.
AATATCAAAAATGGATAGTTCACTGTCTTCATTTGCATTTGAATAATTTAAAAAAAGATGATTTCCATCAAATAAAATTACAGCATCAAAATTAGCATACATGTCAAATGTAAGGTCTGTCAACAAAGATGGACTGTTAGGCGTACTAATATCAACTACACTTAATTTGTCATTAACAACATCAGCGACATAAGCATAATTACCATTGATTGCTATAGTATTTAAGTTTGCTCCTATATCAAATTCTCCTGACAAACTAATATTATTAGGGTCACTAATATCCACTACTTTGAATTCATTGGTACCGTTGTTGTCTGCACCTACCACGTAAGCATAGTTACCATTTATCGCTATAGAAAATGGCCAACCATTTGAAAAAGAAACAGAAGAAGCTAATGTTGGTGCAGCAGGATTTGATATATTATAAGCATTTAACTCTTTCAATCCTCTGTCAACGATATATAAATAATCTCCTGATTTTTCCATATCATAAGGAGTACTCGCTACATCTAAAGAGTTGACAACACTTGGACTTTGTGTGATATTCTCGTATTGATTGTTTGTTATTTCTATCCATTCACTACTTTCATAATACCAAAATGAATTCTCATCCGTATCATAAACCAACAACCCTGTGGCTGGCGAACTGATGGCTTCGCGCTCAGCAGTCGTCATTCTTGGTATAAGCATACCCTTATTGGTACTATTAACGTCTAGTATAGCTGAAGCGTCAGGATCTGTTCCATCGGTATTAATAGCGACTTGTGCTTTTGTTACAAAAAAAGTATGAAGTAGTAAGTATAAGGTGATTATTATTTTTAATGTGCTTTTCATTGCTATGATATTTTATAATTATTAAGAACCGAGAGTAGAGATCAGAGAATAGAGATTGAATTAGCTGTTCTTTTATCTCTGTTCTCTCAATTTCAATAGTTATTGGGATGAACTCTATTCTCGCTTCTACTAAATAGTTACTATTTGGAATGGTATCTTTCAAAAGAGTAAGCGGAGTCTATGGGTACAAAGTCCTTGACTCCGCCCTCAAATGAAAAGTATAATCCTTGTTATTTCGTTATTTTAGATTTTTCTGTTTTGTTATATTTGCTATTGATTGAGGAATTGATTTAGTCTCGCTTCCAATAGTTCTATCTTTTTTAGCTGAGTTTGAAACTGTTCGTTTTGTGCTTTGAGTTGTTGATTTTCTGATTTCAAGGCTTGGACTTCTTTTGCTAATTGCTGTGTGGCAGATACATTGAGCATTGAAATTGCCTCGTAATCAACGGTGTGGAAATCGTTAACTTGTCTGCCGTAAATGAAAACGATTTCGGATTTCGGATTTCGGATTTCGGATTTCGGATTTTGCTACTCGGAAAGCATCTTCAGTTACTTCTAGGACTTCGAGCAGTTCTTTTTTGTTGTCAAAGATGATTTGTACTTTTTCGCCTTTTTTTAGCTCAAAAGTCGAAGGTCGATTATCGATTGTCGAAAAAGAAATCCACCTCTTTTTATCCATTTCAGCTGTTTGATAAATATCGGGAATAACTTGAGTCGTATTTTTTGAAACAGCTTGTGGATAAACTTTAGCTACTTGTTGAGCAATGACTTTTTTGGTGATTTGATTGCCGTTAGTAATGGTATCTTTTAGGGTATAATCCGTAATTTGAATATTCATAAGCGTATTCAAATCATCTTGATTATTAGAAATGCCTTTGATATTTTTGATGCGTTCATCAGAGTGAGCATGGAAGGCGAATCCCCCAATTCTACCATCAGCATAAATAGAATAAGCTGGTGCATTTGTCCAAGTACCTGTTGCTCCAGAGTTATTCAAATAGCCATAAGTGTAAGACGCTAAGCTATTGCCTTGACCCAATACTTCAAATTTTCCATTCGTTGGTGTCGTACCAATACCTACGCTTGCGTTAAATTCTAAAATATCCGTATCAAAATCACCATAAATTAATGGAGAAGAAGTATTGGAATTTTCAATGTATAATTTATCATTTCCCGTTTCCGTATAGCCTGCTTGGTTGCCAATAAATATATTATTACTTCCAGTACCGCTATTGTACCCTGCTTGATGTCCAATAAAGGTATTGTTAGAGCCTGTTGTATTATTGTAACCAGCATTGTCTCCTATGATTGTATTTTCAACACCTGATGTATTGGAATACCCTGAATTGTAGCCTGTAAAAATATTATTTTCGCCAGTCTCATTGGAATAACCCGCTCGAAAACCTGTAAAGACGTTTTGTTTTCCAGTGGTGTTTTCATGTCCTGTTTCATACCCTGTAAAGACATTCCATCTACCAGAAGTATTGGTTAAGCCTGCTTCATGTCCAATAAATACATTTCTATTGTCTGAATAGTCATCATTTTCACCTGCTCCATTTCCGATAAAAATAGATTGACCTGTATTGACAATTTCTACTCGTCCACTATCTAGTTTTAAAAACTCAGTACCCGCTAAATCAAATCGGATAATATCCTCATCACTACCTTCTTCTACTTGAATTTTGGTGTCTGCATCTATATCAGCAAAACCTTGAGTAACTGAGAGTGTTCCATTGATTTGAAGTAAGTCATTATCAAATTCTCCGTAGATAAGTGGTGTAGATGAGTTGCTATTTTCAATATAAAGTTTATTACTAGCAGAGTATTCAGAAGCACCAGCATTGTCTCCAATAAAAACATTTCCATTTCCACTTACATTTGAGCCAGCACTAAAACCTATAAAAACATTATCTTCTCCAGTTGAATTATGATAGCCTGTTCCATATCCTATATAGATATTTCTTTCACCAGTTGTATTATTAAAACCTGAGTAATTACCTGAAAAAAATATTATTAGAGCCTGATGAATTAGAATACCCAGCATAATAACCACTAAATATATTAGAATGTCCACTAGAATTAGTATAGCCTGTTTTATATCCTATAAATATATTTTTATTATTTGTGAAATCGTCATTAATTCCTACATCCTCTCCAATAAAAATAGAACTTCCCGTATTCAATATCTCAATGCGACCGCTATCCAATCGCATAAACTCTGTTCCATTCAAATCAAATCGAATAATATCATCATCACTACTTTCTTCTAACTGGATTTTAGTATCGCCATCAATATCTGAAAAACCATCTGTTATGGCTAATTTTCCATTGATTTGTAGGAAATCATTATTAAACTCACCATAGATTAATGGTGAAGTAGAATTTGTATTCTCGATATACAATTTATTTGAACCTGTCTCATTATATCCTGCTTGATAGCCTAAAAAGATATTACTGGCACCACTAGTCGTATTTAATCCTGCTTCGTATCCTATTATGGTATTAGAGTTTGCTTCGAGGAGTTTTGCCGCATTGTAGCCGATTAAAACATTATTACTTTTACTATGTAAGTTTGCTGCTTGTCCTGCATTATAACCAATAACGGTATTCTTATTACCTGTTTGATTATTTTCTAAAGCCGCAAATCCCAAAGTAACATTTTGATAACCTGTTGTTAATTCTCGTGCAGCAGCATATCCCATAGTTACATTTTCATAAGCAGTCGTAGCACTTTCATAAGCATTTGCTCCAATGGCTACAGAATTGTAACCAGATATATTAGCCTTACCTGCATCTTTACCTATGAATGTATTTGCTGTAGATAAATTATCGTTTTTTCCAGCATTTTCACCTATAAATACAGAATTCCCTGTGTTTAAAAATTCAAGGCGACCACCATCTAAACGCATATACTCTATGCCGCCTAAGTCAAATCGAATGATATCTTCATCACTACTTTCTTCGACTTGGATTTGTGTATCGTTATCTCCATCAATTAAAGAGAATGAATTATTGTTCGACCAACTTACTGTGCCGTTACCGTCTGTTGTTAATACTTGATTGGCATTACCATCTTTAGTAGGAAAAGAAAAAGCATCATTGATGTTTAATGTTCCATTGATTTGGAGTAAATCATTATTAAATTCTCCATAGAGGAGCGGAGAACTTGTATTACTATTGTCTATGTATAATTTATTACTACCTGATGCATTATAGCCTGCCTGATAACCAAGGTAAATATTATTAGAACCCGTATTATTATTATACCCAGACTCATAACCAAGATAAACATTATTAGAACCTGTGGTATTATCATTACCTGCCATATATCCTTGAAATACATTCGCACTACCAGTTTTATTATTCCGACCAGCTGCTGTACCTATCATAAGATTTTCTGTCCCAGAAGTATTACTATCACCAGCTCCATTTCCGATAAATGTATTACTATAGCCAGTTGTATTGGCATAACCTGACTGATAACCAAAGAAGGTGTTATGTGAACCAGTTGTATTAGAATAGCCTGTTTGATATCCATTGAAGGTGTTATATACACCAGTCGTACTTAAATAACCTGATTGATAACCAATATATATATTACGATTATTAGAAAAATCATCATTTGCTCCAGCTCCTTCTCCTAGAAAAATAGAATTACCTGTATTGACGATTTCTATACGACCACTATCCAAGCGCATAAATTCCGTACCATTCAAATCAAAACGAATTATATCTTCATCGCTACTTTCTTCTACTTGAATTTTAGTATCACTATCTGCATCTGCCAATATCGCATTGCTTAGATTGATCCAAACCGCATTAGCATAATACCAAAATGAATTATAGTCGGTATCGTAAACTAATAATCCTGTTGCAGGTGAATTAATGTTTTCTCGTTCTATAGTCGTCATTCTTGGTATTAGGACTCCTTTAGTTGTACTAGTGATGTCTAGCATAGCAGAAGCGTCGGGGTTCGTACCGTCCGTATTAATAGCAATTTGCCCATTTGCAATAAAGCATGATAAGTGAAAAATAATGACTATTAAGCTTGTTTGTTTTATTATACCTTTCATTGTAATACCTGAATTTAAAAGTGGTTGTGATGAATTCAATCTCGAAGTTTCGATACTGCAATGATAAGGGGAGTATAAGGTGTGAAAAGCGTACTTAAATCTTACAAAACCGAAATAATGATTAAAAAAAACCTTATAAAATGGAAATTTCCATTTTGTAACGGTCGGTTTTAAGTACAGCAGTTTCTTATTTGACTTTTTCAATTGCCACGTGGATAATATGTTATTCCTCGAATCGGGCTTTAGCCCAACACAACATAATGTTTGGCTAAAGCCGATGCTTTTCTTCGCCAGAACCACGAGCTAAAGCACGTGGTAATTGATTTGAAACTTTCATAGAAAATTGCTCTAACTTCTAATAACCATAGAACTTTAAAAATACAATATTTTTTAAAGCTCCTGGGTTTGCTGGCGCTCTGTTTCGCAGGTGGTCTGGTGCTGTCATTCCG
>CAYLSF010000008.1:0-24464 GCA_964385675.1 uncultured Saprospiraceae bacterium | reverse complement strand
TGGAGTGTATTGTTAGATAAATTAATACATTTCAACGATTAATGACAAAATTATAAATACGAACAACTATTTTTTGAATTGGCAAGTTGTTATTGATTCTTTAAAATTCAACATATAACCAACTAAATAATTCAAAAAATCGTACCGTAGGGAAACTATTTTATTTTAAATCTGACACTCGGTCTTAAACAATATTTAGGGACGATTAAAAACGTAGCTGAACATGCGTAAAATACTTTTTTCACTTGCATTGTTATGCTTCACCTCATCATTAGCATTCGGGCAAATCTACAAGCCTGTAAAGTGGAGTTTTAGTACGAAACATTTAGGAGGGAATAATTATGAATTAAAATTTACAGCTACTGTAAAAAGTGGTTGGTATGTATATGGTCAAGATATTCCTGATGATGGCCCAAATCCAACAACATTCTATTTTGAAGATATTCCTAGTGGCGTAAAATTAGTAGGAAAAGTAAAGGAAAGTTCACTAAATAGAAAAACGGGATTTGATAAGACCTTTGATATGAACGTGACTAAGTTCAATAAGAAGGCGATATTCACTCAAAAAATCACAGCAACAAATACATCAAAACCAATTTCAGGGTATTTAGAATTTATGACCTGTAATGATGAACGTTGTTTACCACCCGATGAAGTTGATTTTTCATTTACACTTCCAAAGAAAACGTCATCACCGCCTATTGCGAAGAACGATCCAAAACCTAGTACGAATACAGATAAGAAAGTTGTAAAAAATTCAACTTTCCCTAAAAAAAAAGATCAAGCTTCGGGGCAAGATAAAGTAGTTGCTACAACTACAGATGAGTTCAAATATGATGAAAGCTTCTTTAAGAATAATACGATACCTGTAAAGTGGAAAGTATCGGCTAAGCGTATCAATAAGGATGAATATGACTTAATATTTGATGCACAAATGAGAGAAGGATACCACATTTATTCTCAATTTTCAAAAAGCCGTAAAGGACCGATGCCAACCAAATTCACCATAGAAGGGGAAGGTGAAAACTTTAAAGTGATTCGTCGTAGAGAAAAAGGTATCGAAAGAGTTAAAAGTTACGATGCTAATTTTGATATGAATTTAACCCGCTTTAAAAAGCAAGTTACATTCACAAGAAGAATTAAAAGAGAAAGTGGTTCTCGTAACTTGACAGGGCGTTTATTCTACCAAGCTTGTGATGCTAATGGTTGCTTGTCTCCTCAACCAAAGGACTTTAAAGTTTACTTACCAACAAAAATTACACCTGACGAAGCAGAGTTAGCTAGACGTGAGCGTGAGGCTGAAAAAGCAAAAGCACTAGCAGAAGCCGAAAAGGAAAATACTGAGGAAGAAGATGCTTCTACGGCTATCACAGATGTTGCAAATGCAGGAGAAACAGAAGTCTTTGGATTTGATATGGCAAATGCAGGTTCTTCTTGTAATGATGATGATAACATTGCTAGTGGGCAAGGTCTATGGTGGATATTCTTAGCTGGATTTGGTGGTGGTTTATTGGCGTTATTAACACCTTGTGTATTCCCTATGGTGCCTTTGACAGTAAGTTTCTTTACTCGCCCAGGCGATAGTAAATCAAAAGGAATTTCCAATGCTCTAATCTATGGAGCTTCTATTATAGGTATATATGTTACTTTGGGTATTGCTGTTACGTTAGCCTTCGGGCCGGAAGCATTAAATCTGATGTCCACAAGTGCTTTCTTCAACCTACTATTCTTTGCTTTATTTACCATTTTTGCATTCTCCTTCTTTGGTTATTTTGAATTGACTTTACCAAGTTCGTGGAGTAATAGCTCAGACCAAATGGCAGATAAAGGTGGATTGTTAGGAATCTTCTTTATGGCATTTACCTTAGCGTTAGTTTCTTTCTCTTGTACGGGACCTATTATTGGAACGTTGTTGGTGGAAACCGCAAAAGGTGCAGGGACAACTTTAGCAGATGTTACAGGAATTGGATTGTTAGATAGAATTGCCGTACGACCTGTAATGGGAATGTTAGGCTTTTCAACTGCATTAGCGATTCCATTTGTATTTTTTGCAGCTTTCCCAGGTTGGCTAAACTCTTTACCTCGTTCTGGAGGATGGATGAATACAGTAAAAGTGGTATTGGGATTCTTAGAGTTGGCATTAGCATTGAAATTTTTATCTGTGGTAGATATGACTCAAGGATGGGATTTCTTGAAAATTGAGTTATTCTTAGGGCTTTGGATTATAATTTTCTTGGGATTAGCCTTATACTTATTTGGATTTATCAAATTTCCACACGATGGTCCATTACAGAGCATTTCTAAAGGTAGATATGCGTTAGGTTTAGGTTCATTAGCTTTTGTATTGTACTTAGCTACAGGTTTTAATTATAAGCCATTAACATTATTAAGTGGTTTAGCACCTCCTGCACACTATAATTTCTTTCAAGACAAGTCACAGGAAGAATATCCTGGTTGCCCACACGGAATCCGTTGTTTTAAAGATTATGAAGAAGGCTTAGCGTACGCAAAAGAACAAGACTTACCTGTTTTGGTTGATTTTACAGGACATGGTTGCGTAAATTGTCGTAAGATCGAAGAAAACGTTTGGGGTGAGCCAGAAGTAAAACCATATTTAGAGCAAGAGTATGTACTAGTATCATTGTACGTAGATGAAAGAGAAAGACTAGAAACACCTAAGGTGTCACCATATAGTGGAAAGAAATTACGTACTGTGGGTAAGAGATGGCATGATTTTCAAGAAAATGTATTTGGGACAAACTCTCAACCATATTACGTGTTAATGGATAATGATGAGACCGTATTGAATAAGCCTGTTGATTATGAGTTAGCAAGATACAAAGATAAATATGCTGAATTTTTGCAATGTGGATTGGATAGACGAGCAGAGAAGAAGCAACTGAGTGAAAGTAAATAGTAATCAATATTGAAGAACCAAAAGCCGTTTCCTCATTGAGGAAACGGCTTTTGTCGTTTATGCCCTTTGATCAGTCTGATTCTATTTGTCATTTTACGCAAACTTTTCTAATTTGGGTTATTATTTAATAGAAATTAGAGGACAGTCCAGATAGCTATCAAGAGTTTTGCTGACAGAAGACAGATACATATTAATCTGGCTTCTCTTATCTGACAGTGAAACGGTCTGTCATCTTAATAATAAAATAGATATGAGTCTTTTACTAACAGATATGGTCGTACTAGCAGAAGGTAATAGTTGGTTGACGACTTTGATTATTACTTTTTTAGCTGTATTGGTAGCAGAACATTTTATACCAAATATACAAGTAGAAGGATTTTCTACAGCAGCTTGGGTAGCAGTAGGATTAGCAATTTTGAATGCTACATTAGTTCCGGTGTTAAATTTCTTTACGGCTCCTTTGAGCTGGATTACGTTAGGATTATTTCAATTTTTAATAAGTGCTATCGCTATACTAGTCGTTGAAAACTACGTCAAAGGGTTTAAAGTCAATGGACTAATCAATGCCGTAATTATGGCAGTTATTGTATCCATTGCCTCTCGGGTGATTGATTGGTTTATATAGAATTAGGTGTTAATGTATTGTCGTATTGTTGTTCTGAAGTTTTACGAAATTTGCTACGACAATACGACAATACGACAATACGACAATACGACAATACGACAAACCCTCAAAATTATGTTTACACCAAAAGCACTCAGCTACCGAAATATACAACAAGGATGGAAGGTCATTCAATATAATATTGATTTTGAATCGGTCTATTATGACAATGCCAAAACACAAGCTAGATTAAAGGCAGCACATACCATGAATGCCTCGCAAAGAGGAACACGGCGAAGCCCAAAGCTTAAATTTAATATGCAATTACAGGGCATTGTTGCAGAAATGGCTTGTCAATATTATTTAGAGTCCATTTTAAAAAAGCATCAATTAGATAAAATTTGGAAAGTGCTTCGATACGACGAAGTCCGAATGGATGAATTTAAAAGCCCCGAAGGAGAGTTTGATTTAAAATTAGTGCATCGTACACAATCCAAAAAACACTTTACTATTGAATCTCGCTCGTCTATTACACACAATCGGAGTTTTGAAAACGGACTTCGGCAATATGATATTATTGGAACGTATTCTTCTATTGCAAAATCAAAAGAATCTTTAAGTGATATTTATCTCCGTCCGCTTTATGCTTACGCTGATTATCAACAAAAAAACTATTCAAAATTGGATTTTGAAACTCACTTAGAAAAGGGGAAGATTCAATTGTATTTGGTGGCAGGATGCACAGGAGAAGTGATGCAGCAGGAGGGAAAAATGAAATCTATGCGACAAGGACAGAGTCAATATTTAACCATACCAATCTTGAAAGTAGAAGATGCTGTTGATTTTGCTTTTACCTTGAAACAAATATTAACAGAACATTAATCGTAAGTAAAATGTCAAAATTGACTGAATACAGTATGAAAAATGGTATATACGCATCAAAAAAGTCTGTTAATACGTAATCCTGTGTAACTATTTGTGCTATGTTAGAGTTTAAACATTAAACAATATAGTTTTTTCATAATGATAGAGAAATATACAAGGTGAGTCAAAGGCTCACCTTTTTTTATTTTCGTTCACTCAAAACACGGAATTTTTTAAAGAACCTTTATTCTAATGTTCGTCACAAAATTGCATGACTTTTTTAAAAACACTTCTTGCCATTAAGTTATGCCCCAAACCTTGTGTTGTATATAACGCTGAATTTTCCCAAGCCGCATGAATGTCAAGTGCTTCTTCGTAAGGTGTGACATCATCCTGCTCATCGTGAATAATTAATCCTTTGGCAGCAATATTTTTTATAAAATCAGAACCTGTAAAATAGGCATAATCAAAATCAAAAGACGCTAAAAATTCCTTTGCCATCGCTTCCTGAGCAGTAGGTTCTAATCCAATGGCTTTATGATAATTGGTAATACTTGTTGTTAATTTAGAAGGCGTGCCTAATAGAATTAATTTTTGTAAAGTTGTATTTGTGTTTAACTGCCCAAAATAATAGGTAGAAGCTAACCCTCCAAAAGAATGTCCAATGACAATATCAGGAGCAAAATATGTGGTGACTTGACCAATGGTTTCCGCAAATAAAACACCATGAGCAAAATGATTACCCGACTTTCCATGCGCTGGAGCATCTACGGCTAGTACATCGTAATTTGCCCTTGTCAAGAGCGAAATTAAGGGACGCCATCGAGTAGCATTAGAATCCCAACCATGTAATAATAATACCTTTTGTCCATCCCCTTTCCATCTATAGGTTTGTACTTCAAAATCCCTAACAGGTATTCGTTTTTGCTCACTTGTGGCTAATATTTTCTCTTCTTTAGCAGAAAAGGTTCGACCATAAGAGGGCATACAAAATAATTGTAAAGCCATTTCACCTGCTTTTTGAGCATCAGTCTTTGCTAACTGATTAAAGTATTCCCCCGCATTTTCAGTAGGGATTGTGTAATTGGTGATTTTTTTGAGCATTGAATCTTTTTTTGTAAAAATATCAAAATCTAAAACATTTTATAAATCAACTCGTAATACATTTTCGCTAATCTTCAAAACACATTTATAGCTTTAAAACGTTACAATCTAGGAAATAAATAATTTGAGAACTTGGAATTTATGACTGACCTGTTCATAAGCAGGTTTTAAATCAAAAAGATATGTCAAAAGATAATTTAACGCCGCCTGTAAAAAACGACACACCTATTATTGAAATTAACAATAATCATACACGCAAACAACAAAAATCGTGGACAAAGATAAAAGGGGAGAATGCTTGGACAATGTTCAAGGTTATTGCTGAGTTTGTAGAAGGATTTGAGCGATTGAATGAAATAGGACCTTGTATTTCTATCTTTGGTTCTGCTCGTACCAAACCTGATCATCCTGCCTATAAACAAGCGGTGAATTTGGCTTATCGGTTGTCGCAAGAGGGATATGGTATTATCACAGGAGGAGGTCCTGGCATCATGGAAGCAGGAAATAGAGGAGCAATGATGAATGATGGGACTTCCGTAGGTCTTGGGATTCAACTCCCTTTTGAGACGGGGCTTAATGAATATGTGAATAATGATAAAGGCATTGACTTTAATTACTTTTTTGTCCGAAAAGTCATGTTTGTAAAATATGCCCAAGCTTTTATTGCTTTTCCTGGTGGTATGGGAACATTAGATGAACTATTTGAATTATTAACGTTAATTCAAACCAAAAAAATTACGCCTGTTCCAGTCATTTTGTTCGGTAGCGATTTCTGGACAGGCATGAAAAATTGGCTACAAACCACCGTATTAGAAGAATTTGGAAATATTAGTCCAAAAGATATAGAACGTATTCCAATTACGGATGATATAGAAGAAGTTATTACCATTATTAATGACTTTTATTCTAGCCATTCTATGACACCTAATTTTGAAATGGTGTAAAACCGTAGCACAAGCATTCCTGCTTGTTATGGGGAATTACAAGCAGGAATGCTTGTGCTACATTTTCACGGTCATCACAGACTGCTTCTCCTTCCTATCTCTCAGCATAATCACCTTCTTAGTCACCGTTTCATCCGCTTTTCCCCAATTTTTATAAATAGTCGCATACACCTTTGAACGGGTTTTTCCTCTGATTTGATTACTTGAAAAATATTTTACTTTCACATGGTATCGACCACGTTTAGCATCTTGAATTCGATACATCTCAGGGCCATAGCCATTGGTCACGTCTTGAGTTAATGCCCCTCCAATCTTGGTTTCACTATTTTTATAAAAACACTCCTCACCTGTAGGTTCTACGACATGTAAGTCAATATCCGTATTATCGGTATTCCACATAATCGTGACCATCAGATCACAAGTCTCTTGCTTATAATCATGACTTAATTGATTTAATCGGTCGGCAATGTAATTAGGGAAACTTACCTTTACCTTATTGGCTTGAATCTGTTTGAGCAATCGCATATAATCAATCGCAGCAATGGTTTTAAATTCGCCAAACTTAGGCAGCCAATCTGTCGCTAGAGCAATTTCATAATATAAAACGGCTAGATCTGCTTTATCCATGTCCTTCAATAATTGTCCTAAGGCGTGATAGGTCTGAGGCTCGTAAGGTCGAGCCGTTAAAACCCGTTTGAATAATTGATAAGCCTGTTCATTCAAGCCCCATTCCATTGCAGAAAATGCAATGTCTCGCATCAGTACACCATCACTTGGATTTTTTTCAATCAAACTACTTAACGCTTTTAATGCCGTTGATTTATCAAAGTCTTTTAATCGCTTTTCGCTTTCCTTAGTGACTTTATCATAGCTTAAATCTTGCTTGGCCAATTCTTTTAAATAAGAATTGGATAATTGATTTTTTTGATGTTGGTTAGTCGTCAGTCCCTTTATAGATACGCTAAAAGAGTTTTCGGGAATGGCGTCCATTAAAATTTCAAGTGTAGTTGTTTTTTGAAATTTCATGCCTGCGGTTTGCGTCAGTTTATTGACCCAATTTTCAAAATTGGCTTTGGCATTTGCCAATTGCTCGCCTAATTCCGTTAAGAATTTTCCAACAAGTCCATTAACCGTAGTAGATTTAACGACAAACTTCTCTTGCTCGGGTTTGATATTAAATCGCTGATAATCGGTCTCTGATTCTAACATTAAAAAAGAGCAGGTTTGACCAGGTACTTTAAAATGAGTCGCATAAGAAATCGCATATTTTTCTGCCGCTATTCCGAATGATTCCAATTGATTGGTAGCAATTTGCCCATACATCCGCTTTGCCATATCAGAACCTATCAAGTGAGCAAACGGCATTTTTATCGTTTTTTGAACACTCCCTTTAGATAAATTTAATCTTACCTCAGACTCTGCTGTAATCTTACCTCGACCTGCCAATAATAATTGCTGGCCTTCATATAAATAATTTGGACGACCTGCGGCTATAATATCTTGTCCATTTTTAAGCTCAATACTCTTGATTTTCCAAGGTGATTTTCGAAAGGCGGTACTGGCTTTTTTGATTTGACTTTCTCCAATGACATTAAAAATAGCACCACCGGATTGACGAGTGAGTTGCTGCATCACTCGACTATCTGTACCTGATAGACCTGTTTTAAAAGCAAATAATCTATCATTAGGATTCATTTGAGCGGATAAAGCGTGTAAATTTCCGTCACCCCAAGTAATTTGAGCATCACTTAATAGGAAGATATTTTGATAGGACATATCTCGTCGGAGCAGTTCACTTTTATTGGTTTCGGCTAAAGCAATGCTTAAATCGGTTGCTCCTTCTAAGGCTAAAGTATTGCAATAGGTGAGTAATTTAGAAATATTTTCAGGCGTATTTTTAGTCCATTCTTTTTGCCATTGAAAAGTTTCTACATTAAAAAATACCACCGAAAAATTTTCTATGACAGTTCTATTATTATCTAAAATAGATTCCAATAATTTCAGCCAAATATTAAACTTATCGGGATTCGCACTTAAAGATACATCGACCAAAAAAGTAGCATACTTTGAGGTTGCAATATTGGCTTCATTCGGTAGTTGTGGCGTTAAGCGAGTCGCAAAATAGGCTTCTTCTTCTTTTCTATATTGCAATAATACATTGCCTTTACTTGCCCAACGTAATTCAATGTTTTTCTCAGTAGGATTTTCTAAATGCCCTAAATAACGTCCGAATGATTTTTTGAATTTAATGTTTGGGTTACTTTGAATATCATTTCCAGTATCTGCAATATCAAAATCCACAGCAATCGGGACATCTTCTAATGGTAATGCCAATTTAAAGATTTTGTCACCATCCAATTCCAATAAATTGACATCATACCCGACAACGATTCGGTGCATTTTTTTTGCAAATAAAGGAAATACCCGACAGTTAAAAATATCTGCTCCTGCCCATTCCATTAAAGCGGGATCTACTCTGCGTTGTGAAGTTACCGTATAAGCAAAGGCTGCTTTTTCTTTAGGCACAATACGAGCCTGTTTAGGCTTTGTGCTACGAAAACGCCAATTCGATACCACTTTTTCGGGTTCAACTTCTTCTTTGGTGTATTTTTTAAAATCCTGAAATTGAATTTTATCCTCATCCATTACGATGGTTTCTCCAAAGGCAAAAAAGTAAGGACTTGCCCCTGTGGGCAATCGCAACTTAAAAGTCCCTTCTAATTGATCCGCATTGTCATTATAATAGTAATAATCAATCAACACTCTCGCTCTAAAACCATCAATCTGAACCATCATTTGACTTCCTTTTAGGGGTAAATATTGATTATTTCCAATTTCTAGACGAGAGGAGTTAGGTTGAACTTTTGAGCGTTTCCAGGTTTTGGCATCTGCTTTCTTTTTAGATTTATCTGCTTCTTGTTTATGAGGACTACTATCTTCTTCCATTTCCTCTGATGCTTCTTCTACACTTTCAGAAGCCTGTTGTACCGTTTGTTCTACGACTTCCGCACTAGCGTTTTCTGATGGTGTTCGCATAGACCCACAACTTTCAAAAATAGCAAGTCCGATAAAGAGTGTGAAAATTAGGCAAATTGTTCTTTTCATAGTTTTGTAGTGACGTAGCACAAGCATTCCTGCTTGTCCGAAAAGTCGCAAAAACATTTGTGCTGAATTGAAAAATAATACAGGTTCAAAAGGTCCAATAACCTTTTAATAAGATGATAAATTATAGTGTAATGGCGTATTGAAAGGGGAAAATTCACAAAAGAGTCATGCTCTTGCTACACATCATAGTGAAAATACAACTATGTAAAAGCACCTTTAAAATAAAAGTATTAGTATCGTTAAAAATTTACAACTACTATAATGATTGGATATTTGAAATTCAAGAATGCAAAATAGAACACCTGTTCTATTTTGTATCGTTAAAGTTTTATACAGTTTTGTAGCATCGTTTTAATAGATTTTCAATAACAAAACACTATGAAATTTACATATCGCATTTATTACACCATCCTATTTTTATTGTTAACTAAACTCTCTTATGGACAAACCTTCAAGGAAACCACGATCTTAAATACAATAATTACTTTTGAGCAAATTAGAAAAACCGACCAAACTACTCAATTTAAAGTATGGATGGGTGAAAATAAGTTAGGCTTTTGGCTGACGATCACACATGATCAAGCGATTTCTAATAATCCTTTCTCTACGGGGACATATTTACTGCATACAGCAGATTCTAGTTATTCCTTTCAATATGATGTAAAATCCCTAAGCGAAGGTATTATTCATTATAAAATGAATAAGAAAAAGTCCAGAAGAATATGGCGACGCCTATTGATTAAGAGATATAAAAAGTTAAGTTCAAAATATTTTAAGGTGCATTATGAAGATATGGCTGGCGTCAATTTACCAAAAGAAAAATTGAGGTATATGCTAGCTAACGAACTTGATTTTTTAGCTTTTACACCAGAAGATGTTACGTTGTCTGCGTATAAAACAACAGCAGGCACCGTAGAAGTTGTTATTGGTTTTTCAAATCAAAATTATGCTTATGTAAGACAACAAGGATACCCAAAACTCTATAATTATTATCGAGGATACAAAATAGGAGCGTTAAAGAATTTTCCAAGATTTCAAATGAATCCATCCAATGAATTAATTCTTTGTTACCATGATTTACATGCTTACACAAAGGAAATGGTATTTGATGTAGCCTTTAAAGGAGAGGATTATGAGTTAACACTCAAAAACTACGACAAAAAATATACGTTCAATGAATTGGTGGATACTAACTACTTAGATAACTTAGTCAACAAGCCATTATTCATTCAAAATAATAGTTTGGATTCTTTTATGATCATGCTGTCGTTGAATATGATGAAGCCAAAAGTCTTAGCCCTTTTCGCTGAGTATAACGATATAGAAAAGGTCTTAGCCTTACCTGATGGAAAAGTAGCCATTAAAAGTAAACCTTATGGTTATGAAATATTTAACAATAAAGGTATTCTTCAATTTAAAGGTATTGTGGAATTTGAAGATTTGATTGATAAAATTGATCACAAGTATAAGTATATCAAATATAAAAGGGGAACTCGGTATTTCTATGAAAATTCGGATACCATCAAAAGAACGTTAGAAGAAGGACTTCCCGTAAAAGAAGTAAATCATACGGGTAGGGTACTTTATGATTTTGGTTCTTATGCTAATTTTAAAAAAGTAAGGGGGCGTGTCTCCGAAAGCGAAGCCATTATCAAAGAACAAATGGCACTTCATAAAACGACTAAGCCAATTGGAAAAGGAGAACTTAAATTTCCTAATGGTGCAATTTACAAAGGAGAATACCTTTGTACGGAATGGTCAGTTGCCCTTTATGAGCAACGCAAATTATTATTCAAACGCCATAAAGGAATCGTTCCAATCAATAAACGAGGACTAATGCCACACGGAAAAGGAACATTGACCTTAAGAGATGAAACCGTCTTAAAAGGGCAATTTGTAAACGGAGTATTAGTGGAAAAAGAATAAGGTTTTAATAATTGGCAATTCCCCTAGTTTTGACTATCATTGTAGGCAATAAAGAAGCGAAGATATGAAAACGATAGAGACCATTATTATAGGGGCAGGGCCAGCAGGATTGGCTACGGCAGCACGGTTACGTAAGTTCGGTTTAAACTTTGAAGTACTAGAACAATCCGATAAAGTCGCCAATGCATGGCACAATCATTATGATAGATTATGCCTACATACGGTAAAACAATTTTCTAATTTGCCTTATGTGCCTTTTCCAAAAGAATTTCCGCTATATGTCCCTCGCTTAGAGTTGGTGCAGTACTTAGAAGACTATGCGAAGCAGTTTGATATAAAGCCATATTTTAATCATAAAGTTACAGCAGTCAATAAAGCAGATAATGGTAAATGGTTGGTTGAAACCGCAAATGAAGCCAGTTTTTTAGCGGATAATGTGGTCATTGCCACAGGAACTAATCACACCCCGAATGTGCCAACTTGGCAAGGTCAAGAACAGTATCAAGGGGAGATTATGCACACTCGTTTTTATAAAAATCCTAAACCGTATTTAGGTAAAAAAGTCTTGGTGATTGGCATGGGGAATACTGGGGCAGAAATTGCTTTGGATTTAAGCGAACACGATGTAGATGTTGCCATTTCTATCCGAAATCCGATTTGTATTACCCCTCGTGATGTCAATGGTCGCCCCGCACAAGTCACAGCAAAACAATTGCAAAAACTACCCAAATGGCTCGCACAATGGATTGCCAAACAAGTCCGTAATGTGGTAATTGGTGATTTAACCAAATATGGTGTCCCTATCTCCAAAATGGATCCCGTAGAACAATTACTAACTACTGGAAAAACACCTGTTGTTGATTTAGGAACGGCTAAACACATCAAAGAAGGTCGCATTAAGATATTCGGAGAAATTGCCCATTTTAATCCAACAGATATTCAATTTAAAGATGGCAAACAACAAGATTTTGATGTCGTATTATTAGCAACAGGTTATCATGCAGAGGTGGATAAAATTGTGGAAAAGATGGATAATAGTTTAGATAAATACAATCTGCCCAAAGAAAAGGTTGGAACAGCCTACCATGAAGGCTTATACTTTGTAGGTTACGATAACTATAAATTAGGCGGTTTATTAGGGACAATTTTTACCGATTCTGAGACCATTGCTGAGGCAATTCAGGAACGAAGTGTTACAATTTGACTAACTGGAATTAAATCAGTCTGTAATATTTACTTTCTTCTTCTCCGCTAAATCAACAAAGTTTATAGTTGGAACGGTAACGGTATCCAAACCTGTTTGAAGTGTTAAATTAGAAATAAAAGCCCTAATGTAGGGATAAATAATTGTTGGCGAGCTAATCTGCTTAAAATTAAAAATTATATCATCGGATGGATTTCCATACATTTTAAATACTCCCATAGCTTCTACTTGAATATTTGGAACATTTTCATTTTCCCCTGAAAGTGAAACAAGGAAAAAAGTTTTAAAACGCTGAATACCATCATCTTTGGAGAGATCATTCACACCGAACTTTACATTGACTTTATAGTTAAAATCTTTTTTTAGTATTGTTCGATGAAATACTATTTTTGTCACATCGAAAGATATTAATTCTAATTTAGGTTGTTCTTCCATTTTTTTACTTTATGCTGCCATCGCAAAACGAGCATTTCCTATTATTGAATTTTTAATTAAACTACTATCTTCAAATTCAGTCCTTGCTTCTTCTTGATTACTTTTCAAGTTGTTACATACAAAAATTGATTCCAAATTCATGTACTCGGTAAAAATAGAAGAAACACTTGAGATTATTGAAGCCTCAGAATTTATACTATCTACAAGTTTATTATTTAGATTTAATTGTTCAAGGTGTAAGCTGGTTTCCATATCCATTTTTAAAGAATGAATATCACTATTTTGTTGTCTTGATCTCTGCCATTGAATCCAATCTTCCTTAGTCATTTGACTCAATGTGTTTTCCAATTCTTTTTTTAAGATATTCCAGTCCATAATTATTTATTTTGAGCATTCCAAAGAGCGAATACGTGTGAACTTAGTCATAATTTTTATATCATAAACAGCTATTTGTATCCTTTTCTTGTAATAAAAGCCTTTTACATTTAAAAAATCTTTATTGGTATCAGTCGGTAAATCTTGAAAACGTATTGCTTTAACATTTTTCCATAGCTTTTTGTCTCGAATAAAATCGTTAAAATCTTTTAAAGTTGGCTTTTTCCCAATCATTAACTGATATTGTATTGCAAATCTTTCCACCGTTTCCAAAAAGTTCCTGTAATCAGTTTCATTAAAAACAGTATCTATAACAAACTTTGAAGGAAATTCAATATCTAATTCAGCTTCATATATATCAAAATGAGTCCGTCTTCCTCTTTGATAATTAGGTTTATTACAAATTTTATAATATCCCCATGCTTCTGCAAATTCAAAATCTTGCCAAAAATAATATGCATTTCCTAACCATTGATAATCTCCCCGAGCAAAAACTGGTTTTTGCAATACATTTCCTCTACATTCGTTTGTATGATAAACCTTTAGCATCTTTATTTTTTAAACATTATTTTAGGGGATTAGTTATCTGGTCATGAAACTGAATTTTGGTGATATTTTTGATGACAAAAAAATTCAACTAATCTGAGTCCAAAGGTAGCTTTATTTGATATATTTTTTTGCATTAAAATTTATAATTTTGTTTTCTTTGATTAGAAATTCTTGTGAATCACTCCCCACCCATCAAATCCAACAACATTTGCGTCACCACCCCAACGCCTGTTTCAATAGTCGTTACAGGTTCAGGATAATAAAACGGAGAATGCAAACCAGGTAGGTTTCCACTTTTAACTCGTTCTTCTGGAGCCGAGCCTAACCAAAATAGAGCTGTTGGCACATCATGTTTCGTGCGTCCATATTTCGCAAAATCTTCTGCAACCGTTAAAGGTTCAGTATCTACTATATTGTCTTTTCCAATGATTTTTTTACTTGAGGCAGTTAATCTATCTACTAAAGCAGGATCGTTATAATTCGCTGGTGTAAACGTTTCTGGTATAATTACCTCTGGCATTTTATCCTCAGGTAAGCCTGCTGCAATTGCTGTTCCTTTAGCAATTTGACGAATACGCTCATGTATTTTTAATCGAACCGATTCTTCAAATGTACGCACCGTAAGTTTTAATGTCACTTCATCAGGAATGATATTGTGCTTACTACCGCCATGAATTGCTCCAACAGTTACAACCGCCGCTTTGGTAGGGGCTACTGTTCTGCTCACAATGGTCTGAAACTCTACCACCATCATACTCGCTAACACGACAGGATCAATAGACATATGCGGAGAAGCCCCGTGTGCTCCCATACCATATACTTTTATATCAATACTCTCTGCATTTGCCATGGTATAGCCTTTCCCAATTCCAATTTGACCCGAAGGAATCGTCGGACTTACATGTAAGGCAACCCCATAATCAGGCACTCCAAATTTTTCATATAACCCATCTGCCAACATCAACCCAGCCCCTTGTCCAATTTCCTCTGCTGGCTGTCCGATAAACATCAAGGTGCCTTTCCATTTATCTTTAATTTTAGCCATTGCACGAGCCGTACCCACCCAAGTTGTCATGTGCATATCATGACCACAAGCGTGCATCGCTCCCGTTTCTCCACCATTGTACGCTGCCATTGCTTTACTCGCATATTCCAATTCCGTTTTTTCTGTAATTGGTAACGCGTCCATATCAGTACGGTATAAAATCGTAGGGCCTTTACCATTTTTTAAAATACCGACTACGCCATAACCTCCTGCATTTTCTGTTACCTCAAAACCTACTTTACGCAGCTCATTGGCTAAGGTCTTAGAAGTTTCTTTTTCTTCCAAAGACAACTCAGGATGTTGGTGTCTAGTCTTATAAAAATCTAATAAATACGCTAAATCTGCCTTAACCATATCTTCCCAATTTGGAGGTGTATTAAATGCGGAACACAATACAAAAATCAACGAAATTGTCAATACTCTTATCATAATAATGGTGATTTCATTTTACAAAGGATAATCAAAAGTAAGACTCTTTAACTGTATAGCCATAAAGGCAGGAATAATAATTTATAAAATTGTCATAACTACCCAGAACAGAGATGTGATAATCGAAAGTGTCGATAAACATTTCATACAATAAATGAAATTACTATTTGTTATTAATAAAACCTCTTGCCTACTTTAATACCATCCGAACCCCAAACAACAATGTCCGAGTAGGATAATGCGTCGTTAAATTTTCAATGCCTGGTAAGATGCCATTTTGTGCATTAGGAATCCGAACATACGGATCGAGTCCATCGTAAGTGGAAAGCACCAATAGATTTTGCCCCGTTACGTAAAGTTCTAAATCTTCAATGTGTTGACTTTCTTTAAATTGAAAAGCATAACGTAAGGTCAGATAATCCAATCTAGCATAGCTGCCATCTTCTAAATAGTACGACGATAATTGGTTAAAAGTCTGTAAACGAGAAACTTCATCAGAAGCCGTACTTCGAGTAACGTTGTAGTTGGTAGCCGTAAGCGGATTTTCAAATAAGAATCGGTAGGTATTGAAAATCTGATGTCCGAATGCTCCTGTAAACATAAATTCTACTTGAAAACGATTCAGTTTGAAAGTATTGGTTAAGCTAAACGTAACATCAGGAAAAGCTGAACCTAATCGTTGTCTATCATTGACTGTACCAAAACCATCACCATCCGCATCTTCAAATTCCCAGAAGCCAGCTTGACTAATTCCTGTTACCACAGGTAGATAAAACTGTCCAACTTCTCCGCCTTCTTCTATCAGTTGTGTAAAGGCACTACCAAAACCCGTCGCACTAATTACAGGAATCGTTGAACTGGTTTGAAATTCATCGGTAGAAAGTTGTTTATAGGTAGAGCGATAGGCAGACCAATTGGTGGAAATACGCCACGCAAATTCTTTTTTATCAGCTATATCATAATGTAAATTTAACTCAACGCCTTGTGATTGAATAATTGGGCCATTTGCCCAAGAACTAGGAAAAAGATTGGGGGGCGTCGGTACAGGATAATTAAAAAGGAGGTTATTATGCTCCCGATTGTAATAATCTAAGGTGGCATATAAGTCACCCCAAACCTCAAAATCTAATCCAATATTCCATTCATTGAGTTGTTCCCATTGAAGATTCGGATTTGGATTACCTGTGGGAAATACCCCTTGATCCGTGATGAGTAATTCCTCTAAAGAACGAGCCGATAAATGGGGTAAATTGCCTGTAATGCCATAGGAGGCTCGAAAGCTATTTAATACTTTCAAGTCATCTATGATTCGATCTAATACCACTCGGATACCATAACTTCCAAAAAAGCCCCATTTTTTATTATCACCAAATAAAGACGATGACTCTAATCGGTTATGAATATTTAAAAACACCATGTTTTTCCAATGATACTTAATACTATTATAAAATGAACTCCATTGCGAAACAGAACGGTAAGAAGTAACTTCCCCAAGTCCTTGATTGATGCCAGAACCTTGTGCTAAATTATGAAAAGAAAAAGCATCAGTAATAAAATCTTGATTGCGAATATTGAAGCCTTGATTAGTAAATTTTTGATGTTCATAGCCAATATAAAAATTTAAACCACCATAGTCTATAAAGTCTGGATTTGTGTATTGCAACTCGCTTTTTAAATAATCAAAAGAAGCAATATCATTATAGCGAGTAGCTAAACCATTCCAATCTTGACCAATATAAAAACTTGTCTTTGGAGCATAAAATCCGCCTTGCTGCTGTTCGTTTTGATGGGCATATTGAGCAAAGACTTCTAAACCATCTAAGTCATCAATATTATATTGAGCTTTTAAATTGATAAAGCTAGTTGTTTGTTTTTCTTCTCTTTGGTGTTGTTCAATAATACTAATTGGATTAAAATAATCAAATATAAATTGTTCAAAATAACCGCCATTCTCAGGTTGTGCATCACTTAAAATAGGAGCGGTTGGATTGAACGTATTGGCATATTTAAAAATTTGAGGGTTTAAAGGATTGGAATTTCTAGTGGTAAAAGACACTGTGGCATCTAATTTTAAACGACTATATAATAAATATTGAGTAACATCTAATAAAGTATTGAATTGGTTAAAGCCTGTATTTTGAACTAAGCCTTCTGCGTCTCTATAATTCATAGAAAATTTATAATTAAAATCATGAGATGCATCCCTTAGCGAAAGATGATGAGCATGAGTTAAAGGAGTTTGTGTAATCACTTCCATCCAATTATTTTCATCATTTAAGAGGGTAATATTTTGATTGGTTTGATTGGCAAAGTCTTTTCGTTCTGTGGCACTCATCATGGAAGGTGTACGAGCAATTTGCTCTGTGGCGATATATGATTGGTAAGTGACTTTTGAATTATCGGCAGTAATAGTATAATCGGTATTAAATAGATCAATATTTACTATTCCATTACCGCCTCTTGCCCCATAATATGCCCCACTAGAAGCATCATTAGTAACTGTAATTTCATCAACATCAAAAGGGTCAATGATGGAAGCGGTTACATTTGGAACATCATTAAAAACTAATAATGGCAAACTTGTACGATGAATAGAACTTTGCCCCCTAATGAAAAAATCAACTTCATCAGATAGGCTACCTTGTAAAGTAGCTTGGACTAAACCGGGAATTTTGCCTTGTAAAAGTTGAATCGGATGATGAATATTGCCTTGATTAAAGTTTTTACTTCGAATTTTGAACCAGCTAGTAGAATGACTTACAGGGATGTATGTATAGTGAATCAAGGGTATGCCTTCGGCGGGAACGGTTAAGGTTATGTATATAAAATACTGATTATCTTTTATTTCTACAATTTTATTTTCATATCCCGTATAACTAATTTTTATCTTATCGCCTACTTGTACTTCAATAAAAAATTGACCATCTAGGTCAGTACTTGTACCATTAGTTGTACCTAATATAGCTACGCTTGCTCCTATTAATGCTTCATTTTCTTCATCTACTACTCTTCCTTTCAACGTAAAACGCTGCCCAAAAGCAAATTGAAGATTAAAACAAACGAATAGTGTGGTGATTAAAAATGTGATTTTCATGGTTTGAAGGTTTAATCCCGATAGCTATCGGGAAAGGTTTAAGGGATCTAAAAGAGTATTCCTTACATCTTAAACTCGTTTTGTCTAATCGAATTTAAGGATTTTATTGGAGTTTTTAAACTTGATGTTTTTCTTTAACTTATTTAGACTATGGTTAAACCTCCGATGTTTTTAAAACATCGGAGGTTTAGATTTTCCAAAATCTCCGATAGTCAGTTGATTTTTATAAAATTATCCATAAATTGGTGAATTGAAATTGAGGAATAAGGCCTAAGGTCTAAGGCAGAAGGTATTAAAAACGCTCTTCACCTTAAACCTTAGACCTTAAACCTTAAACCTATAAAAAAACATGAAAAGTAAATTTACAATTTATATTGGTTTGACCGTGATGGTCTTTTTATTGGAAACTCAGGTTTCTTTGATTCAGGCTTGTTGGGGTGGGCCAGTGTGGTATGGTTATCAGTTTTGGAAGCCAGATATTACGGACACAGAGGAGTTTAATGCGTATTTGATAAGTTTTAAATCCTTGTACGACTATGATATAGAGGCGTATAATCAACAAGAAACAGATAATATAGCAGAATGGAAGTCATCGGTTTGTGAGATAGCAACCGAAGAGGAAATTAAGAATTTTGTATATAAAGCAACAGTTGGTCAACGAGATTCTGTTTTGCGAAAAGCACAGGGAGAGGGATTGCCTTATCCTAAAGATTTGGTGGGGAATGGATTTGTGGAGCATTTAGTGGAAACCAAATGTATTGAAACGTTGGAGTATTTAAAATATGCGAAAGAAATAGAGCCGAATGTGGTCGTTCGGTATTATTGGGATGATACGAAAAGGGATGAGTCTGGTATGCGAAGTCTTTTAAGTCAAGGGAAAAGTGGTATTAAAAAGGCGAAGAATGATTATATCAAATTGAGGTATGCGTATCAAGTGATTCGACTAGCACATTACTTAGGTGAATTTGAAGAAGCAGCAGATTTGTATGATAAATATATTCCGAAATTAGCTAAAAAGTCAAAGGGTAGCATTATCCTAAATTGGGCAACGGCACATAAAGCAGGGGCGTTAAAAAGTATTGGGGATCGAGCAGAAGCGGCTTATTTGTTTTCTAAAGTATTTGACGGATCGAAGAGTAAACGAGAAGCGGCTTATCGGAGTTTTGACGTGAGTAGCGATAAAGAATGGAAGGCGGTTTTGGCATTGTGTAAGACGAAAGAAGAAGAAGCGAATTTATACTTTATGCGGGGTATCGACATCAATAGTGTGGCGACGGAAGAAATGCGTAAAATCTATGAAATTGCTCCTGATTCTAAGAAATTGGAATTCCTTTTAGTTCGAGAAATTCAAAAATTAGAAAATGACTTATTAGGAAGAGAAGTCGGAAATTATGATGAGTTTGATTTAGAATATTTTGGTTATCCACGAGCAGAGGCGGATGAATATATTGTAGAAGTGAGTGATTTGGTGGATAGAATCGTGCAAGAAGGGAAAGTAGCAAATAAAGACCTTTGGACAATGGCACAAGGGTATTTGGAGTATTTAGGTGGAGATTTACAGGCAGCAGATGCGACTTTTGCAAAAGTAAAATCTAATACGTCTGATGCTAAAATCAAGCAACAAGTTGAAGCATTTGAATTGGCTTCAAAAATTACAAGCATCAAAACGATGACGCCTTCTTTGGAAGAGGAAATGTATCAAATCTTCACTCAAAAGAAAGCATTATTGGAGGCTTTTCCAGATTTCAAAAACTTCATTAATGATAAATTGAACTTTGTTTATAAAAAGCAAAAAGATTTAGCGAAAGCATATTTGAGCAAACCTGATTTATATGAATTACGCTCTACTAATGATTGGAAAACGGTAGATGCTTTAATTGAATTAGGTAGAAAATCTAATAAGAATAATTTTGAAAAATTCTTGATGGATAATAAGCAGTTGAATATGTTTGTAGAGATGCGAGGTACGTATCAATTGGCAAAATATAAGTTGGAAGATGCTTTGGCAACGTTTGAAGAACTCCCGAGTAATTATCAGTATGAAGCCACTTTCGATCCTTTTAATGAATCTGTAAAGGATTGTAATAACTGTTCTCCGAATAAAAATGCGACGCCTTACAACAAAAAGACCTTAGTAAAGAAAATGATTGAATTGAGAGAAAAAGCAACAACAGATACGACAGATTATGAATCCGTTTTCCAGTTAGGCTTAGCATTTTATAACATTACCTACTATGGAAGTGCATGGAATGCGGCAGATTATTATAGACCGTATGGTAATTATATTCCAAATGAGTATTATAAGGATAAGGATGGAAATTTTGCTGAAAATTATAACATCCAACCTGCTTTAATTGCTTTTGAAGCCGCATTGGATAGAGCGGCTGGCCCAGAGTTTGCTGCCAAAGCGGCATTTTGGGCGTCTAAGTGTCAATTGATTCAATATTACAACTCACCCGATAGCAAGGAGTACAAAGCTTGGGGTATAGAAGCTCCGAAATTGCCTGCTAAATATACCACCTATTTTGAAAAATTGGATGAGAATTTCTCGAACACAGATTACTATGATATGGTTATAAAGGAGTGTTCTTATTTTAAATTATATACACAACAATAGGGGTTATAAGTCATAAGTAATAGGGACTTTGTTGCATAGCTATTTAATATTATTAGCTATTATTCAAAATAAAATTTCGTTACCGCTTGTTAAAACTTAATATTCAGAATAATATTTCAAAGTTAATAAACTTTGAGTTTTTTCGTCGACTATTTGAAAAATAGACTGAATAATAATTGTGTTACAATATTTTGAAAATCAAAATGTTAGATAAAATTGTAGCCATGCAACAACGTCAGTAATAGGTATAAAGTAATACTATTGTATATTTCGGATATATGATTTCGGATTTCGGAACGAATGTTATCGAAATCCAAAATGATTAAAATGTATAATGATATGGAATGAAGTCATAAGTTTTACCTAATACTTATGACTTCATACTTTCTTTAATATGAAATGGAAGCGAGTTTTTAAAATTTTGGGCTGGATATTTTTAAGTTTATTCATTGTTGGATTGGGGGTAATCTTCTACTTTACAAAGTATGGTATTCCTGAAATGATGTCGAAGACGGAGGCAGAGCAGGAAAAAATTATTGTGGAGGCAACGGGACTTCAACCACAATTTCATTCCTATCAAGTTGAAGATAGAACCATGCGATATATTGAGCTAGGCGATACCTCAAAGCCATTGGTGTTGATGCTGCATGGTTCGCCTGGTACGAAGGATAATTATGTACGATATTTAACGGATTCTACCTTAAATTCTAATTTTTATTTAATTGCAGTAGATCGCCCAGGCTTTCAAGGCTCTGGGGCTGGCATTGCTGAACCTTCTTTAAAAAAACAAGCGGCTTGTATTAAACCTATCATTGAAAAATTTCAACATCAAAAAGTTATTCTTGTTGGACACTCTTTGGGAGGACCCGTAATTGCTCGTATGGCAATGGATTATGGGGAGTTATTGGATGGATTAGTGATAGTAGCGGGATCTTTGGCTCCCGAGTTAGAACCTAAAGAATGGTATCGACCTTATTTTAAGGCATTATCATTTATGTTTGCGGATATGTTGGTGTCTTCTAATCTAGAGATTATGGCACATAAGGCGGAACTTACTAAAATGCTTCCACTTTGGAAAAATATCACAACGCCTACTATTGTGATTCAAGGAACAAAAGATGACTTAGTCCATCCCAATAATGCCAATTTTGCTAAAGGAAAAATGATTAATGCTGATGTGAGATTAGAGATGGTCGAGGATGGAGATCATTTTATTTTATGGAGTCGTAGAGATTTGGTAAAAGCTGCTATTTTTGAATTGCTTGAAAAAGAAAAATAGCCACAGATTATCACAGATTTCATGGATACAATCTGAGTGAATTTGTGATAATCTGTGGCAGTAATTTTTTTTACTTCAAAAATCGACCTTGATATTTAGCTTCATTTTTATCGGATAATAGGATAGAATATAACCCTTTAGATAACTTTGAAACATCAACCGTCATTAAGTTTGCATTACTTTGTATTTCAACTTGAATTAATCTACCCAAAGCATCAAAAACTTGAATGGATAATTGATTAGGATTGACATCTGCTGGTAGTTCAATGTTCACTTGTGTCGTCGCTGGATTAGGATAAATATTTAAAGGCTGAATACGAATAGATTTTGTAGAAACAGGCGGATCGAAAAGAGATTGTGGCAGTGGTGTTCCCCATGTTTCACCACTTTTATTGTAATAAACCAAATCATCATTTTCATTGATTACGGTAAACTCTCCTTCATAATAGGAATAATTGGTCTTGCCTAAACCCTCACCATAATAAGTTCTTACGAAAGGATAACTATTAGAATAAACCCAGCAATCATTGACACCATAATCCGTATCCAATACAAAAGGCCCTAATTCCCGTTTTACCACTCGATTGTTAAAGCTAATAAAACCTGTATTTGAAATATTCATATATCGAGTATTATTGGAAAATGGAATATATGGTTCTTGGTCTAAATTACTGAATGCATAACTAAAAGATAGATTTTCAATATTATCAACCCAAGAAGAATCCCCATATTCATCTATATGCAAACTCTTAAAATCCACTTGATAACTAACGCCTGAACTGGTTTGATTTTTACTTAAAATAACTCGTTGATAATATTTACTCCATTCGTAAGTGAAATATCCATCTTCTTCTCGATAGGTGTGCAAATATTGAAAAGTATCGCCCACTTCAAAATTGTAAATTTCTCGTTTGGTAATATTATGCAAGCCATCATCAAGTGTAGAATGTCCAGCTAATTGCAAGGATGCACCAACATTTGGAAAATCAAAAAAGGATGGTGTTGCATAAATGCCGTAGTTTTTAGATAATTGTATCGTTTCTGAATTTAACGGATGTGCTATCGTCACGCCATTGAAGTCTTGTACTTGAAGCGAAATGGTTTTAATAGAATCTTGTATGCCTAAAAAAGATTGATTCATTATTCCTGTTATAGTTGCCATTACTTGGAATGTAGCATTGGTATAAGCTATCCAACTTTCTCCAATGATTGCCTGTGGTTTGAGTAAAATAGAATCCCCCATTTGATTAAAGAATACTTCTTCTCTTGTTGCCAATTGAAGGTGCTGTAATCCAAACCAGCTTGTATCTGAACGTTCAAAACAATTCCAATTCGATAAACTATCAACGGTATCATTTTGAAAAACTTTTGCTAATTGACGAAGGGTATCACCATTATTATTGGTAGTTGGATTTTCCAGTAAAAAAGGGAGCGCATCTACTGTTGATCCATAATACCCGACTTGACCATTTTGAAAAGTTTGATAGGATTGACTAAAACCAAAAACGGTTGAACTTAAAAAAATACAGAGCATAGAAAACTGCTTCATTTTGTAATTGTATTTGCGTGATGGTGTATCACAGGTTTTAAAATTGCTGAATAAAACTATAGAACTATGTTTTATGGAGAGATTTTAGGAAAGGTTACCGTTTTGAAGATAAATAAGTAGAAAATACAGTTTACCATATAAAATTATCATATAGTTCCTAAATAGAACGAACTAGAGAAAATGTAAAGGAAGCATAAAAGATATAAACCACACAGACAGAAAAGGTGCTGTATTAAAAACCAAGTTTTTAACACAGCACCTATCTGGTATAAACCTCCTTTTTAACTTGGCGTTATTAAAGAGTTTTTAAACAACTTCTATCAAAAACCAATATTGACTAATTCTTATTCGAATAAATTATTTTTTAAATTTTATATCTAGAGATAAAATTTAGGCTTTGCAAAGAATAACTGTTTTAAACAAC
>CAYLSF010000007.1:0-25720 GCA_964385675.1 uncultured Saprospiraceae bacterium | reverse complement strand
TGCAAATCACATTAAAAGTTTGGAGACAGAAAAATAACGGGACGAAGGGTGGATTTGAGACATACAAATTGAATGAGGTGAGTGAACACATGTCTTTCTTAGAGATGTTGGATGTCTTGAACGAGCAAATCGTACAACAAAAAGGAGACCCTGTTTCTTTTGAGCATGACTGCCGTGAGGGAATTTGTGGGGCTTGTAGTATGGTAATTGATGGTCAGCCTCATGGCCCGATGAAAGGTACAACGACTTGTCAGTTGCACATGCGTTCTTTTAGCGATGGCGATACGATTACGATTGAGCCGTTCCGTGCTAGGGCGTTTCCTGTTATCAAAGATTTGGTTGTTGACCGTTCAGCATTCGATAAAATCATTCAAGCGGGTGGATATATTTCTGTGAATACAGGACAAGCACAAGATGGTAATGCAATTCCAATTGAAAAAGAACAATCGGCTAGAGCATTTGATTCTGCGGCTTGTATTGGTTGTGGAGCGTGTGTAGCCGCTTGTGTTAATGGTTCTGCCATGTTATTTACGTCTGCTAAAGTTTCACACTTAGCGATGGTGCCTCAAGGTCAAGTTGAGCGTACGAAGCGTGTACAATCTATGGTGAAAGCGATGGATGATGCTGGATTCGGAATGTGTTCTAACACAGGAGCATGTGAAGCAGAATGTCCAAAAGAGATTTCTATTACGAATATTGCTCGTATGAACCGAGAGTATAATGCAGCAGTATTTTTAGATTAGCAAAGTAGCACAAGCATTCCTGCTTGTCTTGTCGGAAAATAAAAGAAACCGTCTTTCTTAAAAAAGAAAGGCGGTTTTTAGTTTAGCATAATTTTTATCAAGAACAAATTACATTCAATCCCCTTGCTTTAATGCTCAGTCCTCTATTGGCTTTTAACTAAATTAGTTCGTATTTTAGTGTAAGTTTACATTTTCGCTAGCAAAATTAACCTTATACTAAAATGAAAAAGGTCTTATTCTTAAGCTTATACCTATTGTACTCATTCACCTGTTTTAGTCAACTCGTTGTTATTAATGAGTTTATGGCATCTAATGATAACTTCCTACTAGATGAAGATGGCGATAATAGTGATTGGATTGAACTATACAATACAACCTCAAGTCCTATTAATTTAAAAGATTATTACCTTTCTGACGATGTTAATGATTTAACACAATGGGCATTGCCTGATATTAATATTCAAGCTAATGGGTTTATTTTACTCTTTGCTTCAGACAAGGATAGGTCAAATCCAAGTAGTGAACTCCATACCAATTTTAAAATAAAATCATCTGGCGAAGCACTATTTTTAAGTTATAATAATACAATCGTGCATACGATACCTTCCATTAGTTTAAATACCAATACCAGTTATGGCTACTACTCAGATGGAAACACACCTTTGGTTGTCTTTAGTCATCCAACACCTGCTGCCCCCAATAATCCCTCGACAGGATTAGCAAATCAGCTTTCGTTTAGTCAAGAAGGTGGTGTATATGAATCCGTCTTTGACCTGACCATTACAAGCCCTCTAGATAATACGACAATTTATTATACAATAGATGGTTCGACACCCGATACTAATTCATTTAAATACACAATACCCCTAGCATTAGATCCATCCTTTTATTCTCCTAATAATATTAGTGTATTACAAAATACAACGGACGAACTATATGCACCACCCCATATTGATGATGTATTGAAAACGATTGTAATCAGAGCGGCAGCCTTTAATACAGCAGGAGAAGTAACATCAAATATAGCGACACATACCTATTTATTTAAATCCTTAGGAATGACTCATACACTTCCTATTGTTTCAATATGTGTGGATACCGCAGCATTATTTAATTACGAAACAGGAATTTTTGTACCGGGTATTCATTGGGATGAAAACAATCCAAACTGGACAGGAAATTATTATCAAAGAGGAGAAATGTGGGAAAAACCTATCCACTTAGAATTTTATGAAAATAACAATGATAACGCCAATCATATTCGACAAGATGCGGGCATAAGGACACATGGCGGAAATGGAAGACGTTTTGCTCAAAAAACATTAAGGCTATATGCAAGAGAAGCGTATGGCGTCTCTAATTTTGATTATCCGTTATTTTCTGATAAACCAATGGATGCGTACAAAAGACTCATACTACGTCCTTTTCATTCTTCGTGGTCAGGTAGTGGCATTAGTGATCATTTAGCCAATAAGATGGCTATCCCTTTAAATATTGATGGTGTAGCTTCTCGCCCCGTTGTAGTTTATCTTAATGGAGAATATTGGGGGATTTATTTTTTACAAGAGCGAATAGATGAACGATATATTGAAAATAATTTTGGAGTGGATAAAGATAGTGTCTATACTGAGGAGTGGGGAAATCGGGGTAATTTTAGAGATATAACAAATTATATAGATTCCAATGATTTATCTACCCCTGCCCATTATGAAATGGTTAAAAATTGGATAGATATTGACAATTTTATTGATTATCAACTATTTGAAATTTTTATTGCTAATAATGACTGGCCGGCTAACAATGTAAAATTCTGGAGACCTAAGACGGATGGTAGACTTTGGAGATGGATTTTTTTTGATGGAGATGCGGGTTTTATAGAATCTAGTTTTGATGGATTTGAACAGGCATTAAGTACAAAAGAAGAAGGTGAGGCATTAGGCACACACGCGGGTGCTACCCTATTTTTAAGGCGATTACTAGAAAATGAATCCTTTAAGTCTAAGTTTCTAACTCGCTTAGAGGAACTATTGAATAATGAGTTAGCTTACGAAACCGTTCAGTCCCATTATCATACCATCATCACTCAACTTGAAACAGAAATTCCGAATCAACAAAGACGCTTTACTAAACCTTCAAGTCTTCAAAGTTGGCGAGAAACACTAGAAAATACTATGGATTTTTTAGCCTATCGAGCTTGTCATTTAGAAGAATTGACGGAAGCGTATTTTGACTATGAACTTGACTTACCCTTTTGTCAAAAAGCAGAACTAGCCCTTCAAGATATATCTATCTCCCCTAATCCAAATAACGGTCAGTTTCAACTTAAATTTAACTCTGCTATTGCTGCCCCTGCACAGCTTATTATTTTTAATGCCTTAGGTCAACCCTTATGGCAGGACGATATTATCATTGTCAATTCAGAAAATGTCTTTCAATTTGAGCATCAGCAATTACCTAATGGGGTTTTATTTGTGAGTATTCTGACAGCGGAGCAGGCTTTTAGTGTTAAGATGGTTTGCATAAATCCTTAAATTAGTAAGGTGGTCAAGAAGCTATACAAACAGAGGTTTAGGATAACCATTTCATAAAAACAGTTTAATTTCTATTCGACCAATCCCAAGTTTCAAACTACTTTTCATCGTCCTAATTCCTAATTTTTAATTCCTAATTCAAAAATCCTCTTATCTTTAACCTAAAATAATCATTATGAAAGCATTAAAAACAATCTTGAAGATACTTGGGGCTTTGGTAGGAATCTTAATCTTAGCTGGAGCGTCTATATTTTTATATTACAATGAGTCTATGCCCGAAAACACAGAAGGGGCAGAGGCAGAAGCCTTAGCCGATAAAATGTTGGCTGCCATTAATAAAACGGCATGGGATACTACAGCAGTAATTCAATGGCAATTTAGAGGCCCACATGACTATATTTGGGATAAAGACCGTCATGTCACTCAAGTAAAATGGGACGATTATGAGGTATATGTGGATTTAAAAACAGTCAAAGGAGTTGCATTTAAAGGTGGGCAAAAAGTAGAAGGAGCGGAAGGTGATGCCTTAGTGCAACAAGCATGGGAATTTTGGTGTAATGATTCCTTTTGGCTTAATGCTCCTGCTAAATGTAAAGACGGTGGTACAGTTCGCAGTGTTGTAGATTTAGAGGATGGTAAAAAAGGCTTAATGGTGTCTTACAAAGGCGGTGGTGCTACACCAGGCGACTCTTACCTTTGGATTTTAGATGATGAAGGCAAACCAACGAGTTATAAGATGTGGGTATCTATCATTCCTATCGGTGGCGTAGAAGCAACTTGGTCAGATTGGACAACAACGGAAACAGGTGCAAAAATTGCTCAAAGTCATAATTTAGATTTAGGTTTAACGGCTTTAGATATTCCAATTTCCAATGTAAAGACAGCAGCAAGCTGGGAAACATTTGGTTTGGAGAAAGATATTTTTGAGGTTTTAAAGTAATCGTGTTGTTGTATTATAGTGTTGATGTGTTGTTGTTTAAAATCTATAGCAACACATCGACACGAGTTAAGTATAGCTCCTTTATTTGTCTTAATCTATTCGTGTTTCCAAATACACACCAACCATAAAACAAACAATCAATAAAACCATGTCCAATCAAAAAATCATAGACGTCTGGATGCAACATCCAACCAAGAAATTTGCAAATCATGAAATGTTTGCATCGCTTAGGCGTTGGTCAAAGTCGGGTCTTACCGAAATAGAACCTAAACTAGAATGGACGATTGCGGCAATGGATGCTGGAAAAGTGGATATAGGATTAATTTGTAGTTGGCAAAATCAGCAAGGAGTATTAATGTCCAATGAACATGTAGCGGCTTGTATAGAGCGTTATCCTGACCGATTTGTAGGGATTGCTTCTGTTCCATTGCACAAACCGGTGCAAGCAGTTCAAGAATTAAGGCGATGTGTCAAAGAATTAGGATTTAAAGGTTTACGTATTGTACAATGGCATTGGAATTTGCCGCCTACGCATCGGTATTATTATCCTTTATATGCGGAGTGTGTGGATTTAAATATTCCAGTTTGTTTACAAGTTGGACATACAGGTCCTTTGATGCCGTCAGAAGTTGGGCGACCGATTCCCTATATTGATCAAATTGCTTTGGATTTTCCTGACCTTAAAATCGTTTGTGGACATATCGGCTATCCATGGACAACTGAAATGATTGCCGTAGCGACCAAACATCTAAATGTATATATAGATACTTCCGCTTATTCGGCAAATCGCTTTCCTTTAGCATTGGTACAATACATGAAAGCTCATGGTAAAAATAAGGTGTTATTCGGTACAAATTATCCGATGATTCCGCATCAGAAGTGTTTGGCAGATTTGGATAGTTTGGGGTTGAGTGATAAGGTTAAGGGTAAGTTTTTGAGTGAAAATGCGATTAGGGTATTTGGGCTTTAAATCATAGATTACTGCCCAACCTCCAAATCAGGCAACATCCTTTTCAACTCCAATACACTTTCTCTAATTGCTGCTTTATAATCAAAAACAAAAAGTTGCTTCAAATTGGGTAAGGTTTTCAATTTTGAAATATCCTTCAACCGTTTATTGTATAAAATATCAAGATACGCTAGTTCTTGTAAATGTTGAATTTCAGTAAGGGTAGTCAATTTATTATCTCGAATAATGAGGGTTTTAAGTTGCTTTAAATAGCGAATTTTACGGAGGGTAGTAATTTTATTAGACGTACAATTTAAGTGTTCCAATTTTGTAGTAACTTCGATACCATTAAGATTTTTTAACGCATTTCCTGAAATATTGAGGTCTATAAGGTTTGGGAAATACACTAAACCTGATAAATCTGTCAACTGAAAACTGAGTTGATGTAAACCAAATATTAAAATTCCGTTGCCAACCAATTCTAGTTTATTAGCACTAAAAATTTGACGCAACTCTCTTTCTGTAGGTAAGTCAGTTATCTCTCCCCTACTCAATACCGTATGATTGAGGGCTTTTTGCCAATTTAGGGATAAGGACAACCATTGTTGTTGTAAATCCGATTTGGTAAGATGTTCAAGTTTTTTGGCTCGCTTTTTTGGTTGAAGCTGTTGCTTGAGGGCTTGATTTTCCTGTTCTAGGGCGATTATACGAGCTTTTAGGGTTTCTATTTCTTCCTGTTGACATTCGATTAAACCTCGGAGGTTTTTGAAACCTCCGAGGTTTGAACTCTCCTTTTTATTACTTTCCATCCGAAGTTTCTTTCTTTTCAGGTTGGAAATCGGCTTTTGTTTTATAATCCCCTAGCCATGCTTTACGCAATTTTAGTTGACCTTCTGTTGGATTTTCAGATAATTCTAATACATGTTCTTTTTCTACCATTACAGGCGTAATTTTGGTTTCTAAGTCCATTTTTTCACCGTTACGAATAATAGAAATCTTTAAATCTGCACCTTCTTTTACCGTTCCTGCATATACGCCTAATACTTTATTAATAGACTCAATGGTTAATGCCTCACCATTCCATTTTTCAATCACATCCCCTTCTTTAAAACCAATATACGTTGTCCCAAATTCATCCAAACCACTTCCGTCCTTAATATAGAATTTACTTTCAGCAAATTGATACCCAATATACTTATTGATATTGCCACCAAACATTGAAATATCTGCTGATTCTTTTTTGTCATAATATTGAATACCCGTTTTAGCTAATAATTCTTGAATAGGCAGTGTAGTAGGGCCTGCCACATAAGTTTTTAAAAAATCTCCAATTTCTGGATACGTCAATCCTACAATCACATCAAATAACTCATCATCTTTAAAGGATTTTGTAATCCCATATTCCTTTGATAAATCTCTAACTAAATCTTGAATACCATATTTTCCGCCAGATAATTCCCGTAATTTAATATCTAAACACATTCCTATTAAGGCACCTTTTTCATATACATTTGCATATTGCTTCTTGTGCTTACCTAGAATCAATCGACTCATTACTGTAAATGGTAAATCATCTTTATACTTAGCTGCTCCTCTAATTTTTCCTTCTATCACTTTTAAGTACGTTTCAATCGGTTGTAATTTTTCTACCACTTGAACGTGTCCTGCAGAATATTCAGTAACGCCTTCATACAACCATAAATGCTTAGACATTTTAGGATTGATAAAATCAAAATTACCGATTTCTTCGGAGTGAATATTTAGAGGTGTTACAATATGATAAAACTCATGTGCCGCTACATCACGAATGGTTTGAGCAATTTGCTGTGGTTCCATTTCTGGCAAGTAGTATAAGGAAGAGTAAGAATGCTCTAACGCTCCATATTTACCTGACATGGATTGACCATCTGCTAAATAAATTAAAAAAGCATATCGATCAACAGGTAGCTTACCCCCTAAATACGCTTTATGTGCTTGTAAAATAGGAGAAACCTCCCCTGCAATAAAATCAGACTTTACCTTACCATTTGGTGAATACGTTGCAATTAATACATTCGCATCCCCTACCTTGATGATCGCAGTATCTGGCTCACAAAACATCATAGGTGCATCTGCTAGATCCATATAGTTCGGAGCGTGAAATATATCTGTATCTGCATCGCCTCCTGTACGAATTAAAGAGGTAGCACCAAAGAAATTTTGAGGTCGATCTACCGTAATGTAAAAATCTCTATATTTGAAGCCATCAAAGTAACCAAAGAAACCATGGTTATTGATAGTAAAGTTTTTATTCTCCTCGATATTTGTTCCACCTGGTTCAAAGATGTAATCATCCGTTCCAACAGCGTCTTTTTTGGTATCCCAAGTATCTTCTATTGTGTAAGTGATTTTATATAATTTCTTTGCTTTTCTGATAACCCAAGTATTGTCATCAGGATGTGTGATATATTTGGTTTTGAAGGGTTTACCATTTTTTTTGTAAGCAGTAAATTTGGTAACAAATCGTCCAAAGTTATATACAGAATAGGTTCCAGGAACAATTTTAGGTAAATGATACCGAACCACTTTTTGTTTTCTGACTGTTTTAGGCACTTGTAGTTCTACCTCTATTTTATCGTCTATAACTTGATTTAAATTGACCTTGAATTGATATACATCTTTGTATTTTTGAGCCTGTGTAAGTGTTGCTCCAAAAGCAATTAAGATGACCAGTAATACTTTTTTCATGCAGCTTATTTTTTAGAAACTTGTGCTTCTATTTGATGATTTTCTACTGTAAAAAATAACGAATTGAGTAATATGTTTATAATCAACAAACGAACATATTATTGTAAAAAACAATACGTATCAATTATAATGCTAAAGTAACTAAAAGTTGGGGCAATGAGCAGTTTTGGTTCTACACCATTTTGTAAACATCTATTCTAATCAAATCTAACCTATTGATAATAAACTAATTAAATCAAAGTCTTAACATTTGACTTTAAAATATCTTTAACTACTTCTTCATAGAGATGAATCGTTCCATACCTTAGACTTTATTCGCATGTTTCGTTTATATCCCCAAAAAGGGATATAAAATCTATCAGAAATATCAAAGTTTTTAGGACAAGACAATCAATTTTGAAGGGTTTTCTTATCTCTTATCTCCCGACGAGGGTTCAATTCTCAAAAGTAACCAAAGTAATAAGGGAATGCCGCCATGTGGTAATCTATAAACAGTTGTATGTCCCCATTGATGCCAACTTTCAATAGGTATTTCCATATCAAAATTAGCAACAATTCTAGCTAAAGCGGTTAGAGTTCCCCATACGATACAATAAATCAAAGTAGGTCTAACCAAGCGAGGGATAAATAAAAATACAGCCACGAGTAAATCCAAAACCCCAGCAACTTTTAAAAAATCGTAAGTAAGGGATTCCGACAAACCCAAAACATCTAAGGTCATTTGAACATAACTACCAGGAACAGGATAATACCCAAGTGCATAAAGACCATGTCCAATAAATGTGAGGGCAATAGCAATACGAATCCCAAAACGATAAGTAGGTGTATTTGAATGTGTTGTATCTAAGGCATAATATAAAAATAAGGGCGTAGAACACTGTAAAGCATATTCAATAAATTGCCCTACACTCATAAATTTTTCTTTCCAGTAGAGTGCCGCAAGACTCACCAATAAAAATACTCCAAGCCACAATAATCGTTTTAACCATTTGGAATGGTGTTGCTGTAGTATTAAACTCAAAATGGCTAGCCCTCCATAAAAGAAACCTAGACTAACTGTAAAATTTTCGAGCCAATTATTAACGGTAGGACTTAATACATACGCTTCCCAAGACATTCCAAGTATGGTTTCTACAATGCTTTGCATCCATTCTTCATCCCATGCGACACTACGAATCGGTATATCCCAAAACCAGTGCTGCCATGCTCTGCCAAAAAAAACGGAAAAGGTAAGGAAACGTAATAGTATGAGTGATAAACCATCAAAGTTCTCTTGATGTGGAAAAGTTGTATTTCTTATGAGTGACTTCATTAAGTTCAAAATTACAACTATTTATAGATTTTAAATATTCATGAGGCTCAAATTATGCTATAAAAAAAGAGGCTACTTTTGTAGCCTCTTCTATTAATTTCTCTCTCCTTAAAACTGTATTTATTGAAATGCGTGTTGTTTTTTGATTCCAGATAGCTTCCCGTACAGTTGTCGGGAGGGACGACTTTCGATATTGATTATAATTTACCTTAGGTATAGCCATAATCGAAAGTCGATTGTCGCATCCTCTACTTATTACAAATTCTACGATAACGAACTACATTTGAAATAACTTGATACTTGCCAGCAATGAATTGCTCTAAATGAATCGTATAAACACCATTCTTTTTTCCAAAGTATGTATAATTCATTTCATTGCGAGCATTACGTTTTAAGACTACTTTCCCGTTGTGTTTAATCACCCAATGTAAAGCACCATCATTATCATTTCTTACATTTGAGCGAATCACTTTACTTGTTTGTGTTAATTTTAATTTAGCTTTGATATTACCACCATAATGAGCAGGACGGCTTGGGTTTGGCATCACTACAATACAACCTTTAGGTTTTGAAGCTCCTCTACGATAGGCTACTACGTTTGAAATAACTTGGTACTTTCCATCAATAAATTGCTGAACATATACTTTATATAAACCATCTTTAGTTCCGAAATATTTATAAGACATCTCATTCCTCGCATTACGCTGTAAAACCACTTTTCCATTGTGTACGATAACCCATTGTGTTGCAGTATTATTATCGTTTGCAATGCGACTTCTTTTTACTGTACCATCGCTTTTAAGCAATAATTTTACTTTGGTTGTACCGCCATAATGTGCAGGTGTACTAGGATTTGGTAAGACTCGGATGTTTTGAGCATCCATTGAAAAAGGTATCGCTAATGTGATTAGAGTGATTAAAATAAACTGACTGATATTTTTCATTTTTAATAGATAAGTTTTAAAAGTGTTGTTCAAAATTATTTACACTTCTTTATGGAGGCGTTTTGATAAGGGTGACTACTTTTTGAAATTATTTTTGAAATTATTTTTGAGCTAAAGAAAGGATTACTGTTTTGTGTTATGAACTGAAGTAAGGAGTAGGCAATCATCGCGGTTACCTAGTATGGCAAAATAATTTAAGATATATGGTAGGTTGATGGTGTCAGCCTACTTATTATGCTACACCTTATTATTTTATTACTCCCTTAAGTCTTTTAACTTGTAATCTATGAAACTACTTAATCTTACTTCTGAGCATTCCGAACAAACCACCAAGCGACCAATGAAAAAATCACATTAGGTGTCCATGCCCCCAAAAAAGGATGTAAGCCCGAGTTAGTAGAAAGGGTCATGGATAGCCGCATACAGACGATGAATAACGCACCTGTTACAATCCCTTTGGCAAGGTGAATACCTATTCCTCCTCTGACTTTTCTCGCTGCTATTGCCATCCCAATAATCGTCAAAATAAAAATAGAAACAGGGTCGGAGTTACGGCGATGGTGTTCTACTCGATAGGAGACATAACTTCCTGATCCTCTCTGTCTTTCTCGCTCAATAAAAGCTAGAAGTTCACTAGTTATCATCGTAGATTTCATATTATCTCGTCGCTCAAAATCGGAAGGAACGAGATTGATGGTAGTATCCATATTTTTACCTTTGGTAAAGGATTCTCGCAATCCGTCAATCTTTCGAATATTATAGTTTTCTAATTTCCAATTACGCTTGTCGGGATTCCATCGAATAATATCTGCATGCAATTTTCCAATTAATACCCCATCTTTGATACTTTCCATCGTGAAACCATGTCCTACCGAATCTAATTTGTTATAATACCGAACAAATACTTTAGTTGAAGTATCAATAAACACATGAACATCTTGAAAACGACTATCCTTATCATGTTTGGCAACGTAAGTATTTTCAAAAGCAACTTTTGTTTTATTGGCTCTTGGAATGATATAATGATTGCCCATATATTGGATAGTTGCTAAAACAGCTGCAGATATTAGATAGGGTCGCATAATACGACTGAAACTTGCACCACTATTTAGAATAGAAATAATTTCGGAATTACTTGCCATCCTAGAAGTGAAGAATACGACTGCTATCAAGGCATACAAAGGAAATAAGACCGCATTCATAAAAGGCAGCCAGTTCAGATAATAATCAAATAATATCTCATTGATTGGCACTTTTTCTTCCAAAAAATCATCGATTCGCTCACTAAAATCAATGATCATTGCCACCATAGACATAATGAGTGACGTGAAGAAAAAAGTACTTAGATACTTTTGAATGATATACCTATCTAATATTTTTAACAAACCGCATATTAATTAGGAATTATAAATTACGAATTAGGAATTAATATAACACTATCCCCAATTCGTAATTTCTAATTCGTAATTCGTAATTTAATATCTAGTTCCCAATTTTGACGCAAGTTTTGAACCGATGGTGTTAAGAAAATCGGTTCGGGTTGAAGATTTGGATATTTTCCTGTATCCCAACGCTTATTTTGATTTCGATCTTCTATCACTCGCAACTTATAATCTGTTGCTTTTACAGAAATAAACTTATGTGTAGCAGTCGTTTGATTTTTAGCAAAAAATTCATCTATAACTTCATCTTGTTTATTTAACAACTGAATCACATAATGTTGCGAGGAATCTAAATTTTCAACTGTCGCTGTTACATTTCCAAATTTCTTACGCTCTTCTACCTTATAAATCAGCTTGATAGAATCTTGATTGGTTAGTCCAAACATATCCGTTAATCCATCAGGCAAAATAATAACTTCATAAACTTGACCCTCTTTCCATCGAGGCGTAAAATTAAGTTGTTTTGGATTTAAAGTATCAATTTGAAACGATAAAATTGTATTGGCTTCAATAGAATCAATGAACCAAATAAGTTTACCCGTATCCACATCTTCAATTGGATGATTCATTTCAAACACTCCTTCTCTATCTGGGTTTTGATTGATAAATGTCGGTGCATTGTAAGCCAATTGAAATTGCAGATTTGCATTATCTAAACTTGTTTGATCTTTCAATTGTACTGTTACCGT
The DNA here is from genome assembly GCA_964385675.1 of uncultured Saprospiraceae bacterium. GTDB lineage: Bacteria > Bacteroidota > Bacteroidia > Chitinophagales > Saprospiraceae > CAYLSF01. Next base: position 13,443 of record CAYLSF010000007.1, on the reverse strand, counting down.
ATCTCGCCACCCTTTTGTATTTTGAACATAAAAATTTAAGCTATCAGGCGTATTTACATTGGAATACCAATAGTGAATGGTGTCTTGTTCAAAAAGAATTTTTTCATTGATGGTAGTCGGTCGATTTTCCAACTCAACAGAAATATTGTAGGTTAATGGTTTATTTAAAATCAGTTTGATGTGTCCATAATGCTCAACTATTGGCCGCATCGATCTTATCTCACCCTCTTCTTGAAAAATTTGTAAGTCAAAATTGGATTTTACACTATCTATGGTGATAATATTGGAATCTAGAAAACCAATCTTTTCCGCTTCTGAATCATATAAATAATTGAAATTATTATCTACTAATGCGATAATTTTAAAGGTATCTTGCTTAACATTAGGGATACGAAATTTTCCATTTTTATCTGTTCTAGCAAAATAGTAGGGACGTTCTTTTTGGACAACCGAATCTTCTAAAATATCATATAAAATTACAAAAACCTCCTCCTGTAATTCATTGGTCAAGGCATCCCTCACCGTTCCTGTTACCTCTAAAGAGTCAATATAAGGGCCAGTAGCGAATATAAAACGGAAATCAGGAGGTGCATTCCCTTCTGTTAAATCTTGAATGGCATCCCCAAAATTAATAGTATAGGTGGCATCAGGTCGAAGATTTTCCTCTTCTAAATTAACAATCACCGTTTTCTTTTTGATTTTAATATCAATGGTATTTTCAAGGGGTGGTGATATAACGATATTTTTAGCGACATCTTTTAGAACCACCCATTCATCAAAGGGCAGTAAGATTTCTTTTTCAGAAAAATTGACCGATAAATTTGGCGTAAAGGTTTTACTTGAGTCGATTTGTGGAGGTGTTTCATCCTTGGGTCCGCCTGTAGGTGTTTTGATGGACGCACATTGAATCAACAGTTGCATTATTATAAATAAGCAACACCAAGTAATAAGGTTTAACCATCGGACGCTTTTAAGGCGTCCAATGGTTGGATTTTCTTTTATTATAAAAAAATGCATCTTCAATTTTTCGATTCTAGTTTATTTCAGGCTCAAAATTAGTTAGAATAATTGTATCTTAATGATTTATAGAACGTATTATATTGGGTTTGATCCCGATAGCTATCGGGAAAGGTATCAGGTTTAAGGAAAATCTTATACCATACCGAATCTTATTACTCATCAACAAACGCATTAAGTGTATTATAGGTATTTTATTAAAATGATAATTCTTTGTTAAAATCATAATTCACCAATAACTAAAATTTCTGGTTGATTAGGTTTAAAATAGTTGTTTATTGCGTGTAGTCAATTGCTTTTGTCTTTTATATCTCGCACCTTAAACCTAATTTCCAATCCAAAATTAACCGTATCGTGTTAGACAAAATTCTTCGTCCTTTTCTCAATTTCTTTGCTTGGATAGGCAATGGAATTGCTAAATTTTCTGCAAAGTCTGTTAGTAATGCGAATAATACTGGAAACAAAGGCAATGCCTTTGTGCCTACCAAGAAGACCTTTGGAACTTTTCAAGGTGTTTTTACGCCAACGGTATTAACGATACTTGGAGTGATTATGTATATCCGTCAGCCCTGGGTAGTTGGTAATGCTGGAGTATTGGGTGCAATTGCTATTATCTTATTGGCTGTGGTTATTACTTTTTTTACGGCATTGTCTATGTCTTCCATGACGACTAATATTCGGATTGGTAGCGGTGGGGCATTTTCAATTATTTCTCAATCGCTGGGTTTAGAGATTGGTGGAAGTATTGGAATTCCCTTGTATTTTTCTCAAGCCTTTGCCGTAGCGATGTATGTGTTTGGTTTTCGAGAAGGTTGGATGGAAGTCTTTCCTGAACATTCGCCTTTACTTGTTGATTTATGTACCTTTTTGGCGGTTGCCATTATTGCCAGTATTAGTACCGATTTTGCCTTTAAGATTCAGTATGTGATTATGGCATTGGTCTTTGGGTCGATTATTTCAATTGTTGGCGGATTATTTACGACTGAGATTAATACGGACTTTGAATGGATTGGAACATTTCAAGGAACATACAATGCAGATACACAAAGTTATGAACCGACTTCATTTTGGGTGGTTTTTGCTATCTTTTTTCCTGCCGTGACGGGGGTAATGGCTGGAGCAAATATGTCTGGTGACTTAACGAATCCTAAAAAGAATATTCCTCAAGGAACATTATCCGCTATTTTATTGACTTCTGTCATTTATATCGGGTTGATTTTTGTAGCGGCCATGTTGGCAAGCCCAGAGGAAATGATGAAAGATTATAATATCTTTATCAATAAATCTGCTTGGGCACCGATTGTGTTATTGGGCTTATTTGGAGCTACTTTTTCGTCAGCATTGAGTTCTTTTGTTGGGGCACCTCGTATTTTATTTGCTTTAGGAGAGTTTAAAATATTGCCAGGAAGTCAGCACTTTATCAAAACAACGGACACAGGAGAGCCTAGAAATGCAATGTTTTTCACAGCTATTGTTGTAATTATTTCGCTTTTACTCCGTGATTTAAATGCCATTGCACCATGGATTTCTATGTTTTTTATGGTGACTTATGCGATGATTAATGTGGTGGTTTTGATAGAGCAAAGTTTAGGATTACCGAGTTTTAGACCGACCTTTAAAGTACCTATACTAGTTCCCTTATTGGGGACAATTGGCTGTTTCTTCGTCATGTTTATCATTAATGCCACCGTTTCCTTATTTGCAATTATTTTGATCGTTGGGTTTTATGGTTTGTTGTTACGTCAAAACTTAGAAGGGCATAAAGGTGACTCTAGAAGTGGTTTATTTCAAGCTTTGGCAGAATGGGCAACTAAGAAAACCAATGAATTATCTCCAGAAAGAGAAGCCCGTGCATGGCAACCTGAATTGTTAATTCCTGCAGAACATCCAAATGAAATTAGAGGGGCTTATCGCTTAATTTATGCGTTGACACATCCTAAGGGTTCGGTTAAGTTATTGGGCATGAAAACAGGAGGGCAAGAAGAAAGCTTAAAAGAGTTTATGCCTTCCATTGTCAATACCTTTAAAACGTCAAATGTTACAGCGACTTATTCGATGATTGACGGGGAGAATTTTGGAGATACCGTGAGTATCAGTATGCAAGCGTTAGAATCTGCATTTTTCAAACCCAATACGGTCTTTTTGAAATTTACGGAATTGAGTAAGCCCACAGATTATAAAAAAGTGATTCAAGCCTGTGCATTAAATCATTGGGGATTTGTACTATATATGCCGCATCAACAAGTTGGATTAGGGATTGAAAAAGCAGTGAATGTTTGGTTGGATTCTATTCCAGATGATTGGTACGACAATATGGATATTGGTAATAATGATTTAGCTATTTTGATAGCGTTGATTATCAGAAAAAATTGGAATGCTAAATTGAATTTGATTAAAACGATGCGAGATGATACCTATTCAGAAGAAGAAGTATTAGCTCAATTGCAAAAAATCAAAGAAATTGCTCGTATTCCTAATGATACAACGCTTACCGTTATTAAACGAGATTTAAAAATGTGGCAAAAAGTACCACAAGCAGATTTAAATATTCTAGAATTACCGCAGCGAGATAATTTAGATTTTAATATTCTGAAAACGATTCCAGAGAAATTGGGAACCTCTTGTGTATTTACGGTAGATTCGGGGAATGAAAGTGTGTTGGTGTAGTAATTTGATAGAGACGTTGCACTGCAACGTCTCTACACGTGTATTATATGTTTTTTATCGAATGTTCGGGAGACGTTATGGCATAACGTCTCTACGATGATTATAATTTAAAATGTGTTTTAATCTGTTCTGCAACTATCGCTGCTGATAAATTCGTATTATCAATCCGCAAATAATTTTCAAATTGAATTTCTCCTTCCCTTGAATTCATCCGATATTTATTTTCATGGTATAACATAACTTTTTCAGAATGAGTTACATCGGTTTTAGAAGGTTTTGCGGCAATTCTATCGGGTTGTATATTGCGTTCTAGTCGAGTAGCTAAATTTGCTTCTAACTCAACATAATAAATCTCTGCTCCTACTGCTTTGAAAATCTCGGTAATTTCTGCCACATAATCCCAGTCCTCTTTTTCATCAAATGCCCAAACTAGGGTGAATATCAATCCTTTCAACTCACTTTTAGCAACCGTTTTAAATATTTCAAATCGAAAGGTTTTAACTCGGGTGTACCAAAATCAAAAAAATGATACGCCAATTCTAAAGACATGTGATTGTGAAATAGCTTTAATCCTGTTTTATCGGCTAAATGCCTACCTACGGTCATTTTGCCTACGGCAGGAGGCCCTGTGAGTAATATAAATTTCATGTGTAGCATTTTTAAACCATCAATCATGCTACTATTCATTTTATTTATTTCGGATATACGATTTCGGAAAGAACTTACAATCCGAAATCATATATTCGATATGGATAATAATATGATTTACAGTATAATCAATTTACATTGAGGGTTCAAAAAGAGTTCCTAAGTCTTATTTCATTTTAACAATGGATTTTGTAACAATCTCATTTTGGTGTATTAATCGAATGGTATATTGACCTTGATGGAGTTTAGAAAAATCTAATGTAGTTTGTTGGTTATTGATTTGATCTTCTTGCACTAAACGACTAGTCATATCAAAGATTTGAGTATTTACCATATCCTTCCAAGAATTAGGTAGCTCCACTATCAATTGATTTTGAACAGGATTTGGATAGATTACAATATCATTTTTTAGCGTGTTAAAATTAACCAAAGCTACTTTATGATATTCAAATCGACCATCAAAATCTATCTGTTTTAAGCGGTAATAATTTAGACCATTAAAAGGATACTCATCCAAAAAAGCATAAGAGTTTGACTCAAAAGTAGTACCTGCTCCTTCTACGAATACTAACTTTTCCCACTGTTTTCCATCTACACTTTTCTGAATTTCAAAACCTGCATTATTAGTTTCAGATGCCGTCTGCCATTCTAATAAAACTTCTGTGCCTTTTTGAAAAGCGTTAAAATGAGTTAACTCAACGGGCAAAACAACAGTAGTTGGATTTTCCGCTCCAATATGATTAGTGATGACTGCTCCTGCTTGAAAATTGACATCTGAACTTTTCTTGATGGTAAAATTGGAAGAAGGGTTTTCTAATTCCATACCCGCCCAATCGGTAGCTGCTGAACCCGTAGAATTTCCGACTCGCATAACATAGTGAATATTATCAGCACTAACCCCAACATCAATAATAGTAGAATTAGGTAATCCAATACCATCACCATCAGAAGAAAAAATAATATTAGCATATCCTTGATCATTGGTTCCTCCATCCAAAATAGCAACAGCATCAAAAATTGTCCAATCCGAAGGGATATTATCAAAACCATTAGTGGGGTCATTATCGTTATCTAAATCTCTTCCTATTACAGGAATAGTAGTAGGGGCTTTAATTAATAAAAGGGTGACAGAAGAATTTTCAATATCATAGTCTCCTGCGTTAAAGACATTTGAACTAGGATCAATACTATAAGGATGAGTTAAAGCACCATTGTTATCTACTATAACCAACATTCCATTTAAACCTGTACTTGCAGTATTTAGATTAACAATTCCTTGGATTTGCCCTTGAGTACTAGTTTCATCGCATTCTATATAGAGTAAATATAAACCAGTTGTGTTAGTGTTGGGATTTCCTCTAATTTCTACATATTCATAAGGATTATCTGTAACACCATCAGGGTCGATTAGCCATTCATTAAGATAGAATAAATCATTGGTAGGTGTTTCGCTACTTTCTATACCTGTACTCCATATACTATTTCGTCGAGTAAATATTTTGAAATAGTAGGTTGTACCATTTGTTAACCCAGATATGGTAACGCTTGTTCCTGTTCCTTTATATACAATATATTCATTTGAACCTATATCCGTTCCACTGCTAAAAGTAGTATTAGCGGAATAGGCAGAACCACTACCTAATGGTGTAGCAACTACACTTGACGCTTCTTTTGCCACTACAATGACTTCATCACCACAGGCTGGACTTATCCAGGAGACTTCTACCTCCATATTTCCTGTATTCGTCCTCATATTTGTGGCATTAGGAGGGGTAACACAATCCGTTGTACCATCACCGATTAAAGGGGGTAAACTATAACAAACGCCACTTGTATTATATTCATACACCGCAAAATAATAGGTTGTAAGTTGAGATAAACCAGAAACAGTTAGATTACCTGTAGAGATATTCACACCATTAGCCATTCCGTTGAAAATAACATAATTTCCTGTTCCTATTTCATCACCAATTCCAAACGTAGTATTTCCGGTATAAGTCGTTCCGCTACTAGGAGTAGCATCTACGGTGCTTCCCTGTTTTGCTAAAATAAGAACGCCTCCTGTTCCATCACCTCTCGTAAATTCAATATCCATTGAGGTTGTTCCCAATGTAGGTGTGGTAAAATTGCTAGCTTGAGTACTCGGAGCATCACAGGCTTGAACCGTAATATTATCTAGTGCAAATTCATCTCTAGAACCACTTCCGCTTACGTCATCGCCTGTCCACCTAAGATAAATAGAATGACCATTTGATAACGAAAGTCCTCCAATACTAGTAGCTCTAACATTTTGAACCCATGAAGGAGAACCATCAGCAGTTTCAATTGAAGTAAAATCTAAATCATTTACAGGAATATAAGTAACATTATCGGTAGAATAGGAAAAATTTAAGGAGTTACTTCTCCCTTGATCATTGTAAACAAAAATATCATAGCTGACATTTAGATTTGAAATTGTACTACCCGTATTATTCGTAACTAAAAGTGTAATTGTACCAGATGTGAAGTCATCGGCTATGGGTTGTACACCTAAAGCTCGATTAGTAGAGCCTGTATTTGAAATATCAAAGGCATATAATCCACCTGTACCTATACCTCCAGCAGAAATTCCTTCATAATCTCCAGTAGTATTCTCTATTCCAAAACCTTTATCACCATCACTCAATCCTGTAATCGCCCAAGCGTTAGCATCTAAATCTCCAGCTAATGGGGTTGTCAAAAATCCAGTACCATCTATTGTTCCATTGTTAACACCTGCTATGGTGTTATCAAAATCAATTATAAAATTAGTATTGGTACTTGTAATGCTTAATTGTGCGTAATGTGTTTGTGTGAAAAATAAAAATAACAATACGGAGGATAGACTCAATGTAGTTTTCATAAGGTTTATTTTGATGTTAAAAAAATGATCCTTTGAGACATTTCAAAAAATCATAAAACATTAAGAAATCAGATTCACGAAGAATAAAACCAAAGCATGAAGGTGGAACATAAATAATGTATGTATCCAAATTTTGCTGTTTGTCTTTTTTCATGAAATCTAATAAAATATGACTCTGATGAGCTAAAATAAAAGCTTAGGGTAGTTTCAAAGTGAAACCAACTCGAAGTAATTCTATCTTATCTATCATTAGAGTCTGTTTTAATAACTTGATTCTTTTATTTTGGGAATTCCTTTTTTATTAAAAAATGGGGTGCTTGTCAAAAACACATATTAACTATAAATCAAATATAAACAAAAATCATTTCTTTTCATAAAAGAAGGTGCTTTTATAAAAGTATAATGTCTTTGAATAGCTATAACTTTGGGCAATTAGAATACTAAAAATGGTACTTAATTAATATAGAATAAATCTATTTCATTAGACTTTTAACACAACTCTGATATATCCATACCTTCCTTTAAGTTTAAAATACCTACTTTTAGAGCGTTTATTTAGTGATTATACGAATACTAAAACTCAGGATATGCGTCAGATTATTATTTTGAACTTACTACTATTTTGTATTACAGAATTAACCGCACAAGTTGATTTAAGTCTTTTTGAATATCGCTCCGTGGGTCCTACAAGAGGGGGAAGAGTTACTGCTGTTGCAGGGGTAGCGACACAGCCTAATGTATTTTATTTTGGAAGCACAGGAGGTGGTGTTTGGAAAACAACCGATTATGGAACAACATGGAAAAATATATCAGATGGCTTTTTTGAAACCCCTTCTATCGGAGCGATTCGAGTCGCTCAAAATGATCCTAATATCATTTATGTAGGTACAGGTACAGATGGATTGAGAAGTAATATTATTACAGGAAAGGGCGTTTACAAGTCCATCAATGGAGGGAAAAGTTGGAAACACATAGGACTTAAAAATGTAGGGCAAATAGGAGCGGTAGAGATTAATCCCTCGAACCACAATATTGTATTTGTAGCAGCTATTGGTCAAGCGTTTCAATCCAATAAAGAACGAGGGGTATTTAGAACAAAAGATGGTGGAAAAACATGGGAAAAGGTCTTATATATTTCTGATAAAACAGGTTTTGCGGATTTAGAAATGATGCCAAGTAATCCAGATATAATTTATGCAGCAGCTTGGCACGCAGAACGCAAACCTTGGACAATCGTTAGTGGTGGAAAAGAAAATGGCATTTATAAATCAATTGATGGTGGAGATACTTGGACAAAACTGACAAATGGCTTACCCTCTGGAATTGTAGGAAAAATTGACTTAGCCGTTACGCCTGCAGATTCTAAAGTGGTATATGCCTTAATAGAAGCACCTGATGGTAAAAATGGTGTCTATCGTTCCGATGATCAAGGAGAGACGTGGAATCATATTTCTAATAAATTTGAATTGACACAACGAGCTTTTTATTATGTTAATATTGACGCAGATCCTACTAATGCAGATATTGTTTATGCCCCTGTTCAGGCCAATTATAAATCCATAGATGGTGGAAAAACTTGGCGATTTTTGCGTACCCCTCATGGGGATAATCACGATATGTGGATAAATCCTACCAACCCAGATTTATATATTCAAGCGAATGATGGAGGGGTAAATATTACACATAACGGTGGAAGAACATGGAGTACGCAACTCAATCAAGGAACAGCCGAACTCTATCAAGTAGAAGTAGATGACCAATATCCGTATTGGTTATATGCAGGGCAGCAAGATAATTATACGACGATTTCTGTACCTAGTTTGCCACCCTATGCACATCAAGCTGGGGCGATGGGATTAGTTGTGAATACAGGTGGATGTGAAACAGGGCCGGCTGTACCAAAGCCAGGAAATCCAAATATTGTATATGCGAATTGTAAAGGGAAGTTTAGTGTTTATAATAAGTCAACAGGACAAGAACAGCATTACTATGTAGGAAGTCAATACATATATGGACATAATCCAAAAGATTTAAATTTCCGATTTCAGCGTGTTGCCCCCATTCATGTGTCTCCACATGATGCTAATGTGATTTATCATACTTCTCAATATGTACATAAAACAACAGATGAAGGTAAAACATGGGAAATTATCTCTCCTGATTTAACAGCGTTTGAGCCAGATAAACAAGTGATTTCGGGAAGTCCAATTACAAGAGACATTACAGGCGAAGAGTTTTATAGTACGATTTATTCGATTAGAGAATCACCTATTAAACAAGGCGTAATTTGGGTAGGAGCAAATGATGGCCCTATACATGTAACACAAGATGGTGGTAAAAATTGGAAAAAGGTAACGCCTGGTAGTTTGCCCAAAGGCGGAAGAGTAGATGCTGTAGAACCTTCACCACACGATGCCGCCACAGCTTATATTGCTGTATTGCGTTATCAGTTGGGAGATTGGAAGCCTTATATCTATAAAACGAATAATTACGGACAGTCTTGGCGTTTATTAACCAATGGTCGAAATGGACTTCCATCAGATTTTCCTACGCGTGTCGTTCGTGAAGATCCAATTCAAAAAGGTTTGCTTTATGCGGGTACGGAGTTTGGAATGTTTGTTTCTTTTGATGATGGTGCAAATTGGCAAAAATTCCAACAAAATCTACCAGTAACACCAATTACAGATATTAAAGTACATCGCCAAGATTTAGTCTTATCCACCATGGGACGAGGATTTTGGATTTTAGATAATATATCTGCTTTGCAACAACAATACGCTCAAATAGATACGGCTAAAGCTAAATTCTTTACGCCTAAAACGGCAATTAAGTATCGCTATGGACGAGGATTTGGAAATTATCCACAACCTGCAGTAGAGTTAGATTATTTTTTACCTAAAAAAGTTGAAACACCAATTCAATTGGCAATTTATGATCAATCGGGTAAAAATATTCAAACTTTTTTGAGTAATAGAAAGCAAGCTAATCGGGGAAATAAACCGAATGAAAAAGCCAATATGGCGACAGGTGAAGTCTATTATTTTTACAATCCTCAACTTAAAAATAAAAAAGGATTACATCGATTTAGATGGGATTTTAGACATAAAGGAGCTTGGCAAAAAAGACTAGGTAGTCGATATAAAAGAGGGCCTCAAGTAGCACCTAATAAATTTACAGCCGTATTAGTTGCTGGAAAAGATACTTTAACACAATCATTTGAGTTAAAAATAGATCCTAAAGTGCTTCAAAGTGGTATTAGTGTGGCAGATTTAGAAGCACAAGAAAAGTTGAATTTACAAATAGTTGATTTGTTATCAGCAGTCAACCACTTTACAGATGATATTCAAAAAGAATTGGCTAAACTAAAAAAGGATAAAGCAAATCTTGAAACGAACAAGAAACGCATCACTCAATTAGAAAAAATGGAAAAGGCTTTAGTACGAGCAAAAGGACATTATACTCAGCCGATGTTGATTAGTCAAATTCAATATTTATATGGGATGCTAAATCGAGGGGATCAACGCCCTGGTAAAGATGCATATGAGCGTTATGAAACATTGAAAAAGGAATTTGAGGCTTTGAGAGCAGGATGGTAATTAAATTTCCGATAGTTACCATAGGCTCAATCCATTTTCAAAAAATGTAATATTCCACTCAGAAGTAATACTAACATTTAAACTCTTTGGCAATTTCTGCAAACCTATTCAATGAGAGCTTGCTCCATTGTCCTAAACGGTTAATAAACAAGGGGGCAAGTCAACATTGAATAAAGTGATTTTAAAATTTTCACAAAAATTATCAAAGAACCAACTTTTATTTGAGTTTAGATTTGAAATTAACTCGTAAAAAATTAAGCCTTGCTAACATTAAAGATCTAGATATTACAAAAAATGGAATAAATAAACACTAAAGTAACTATCGGGATCAAGGCATTCCGTAAGTTGATTTTAAGTTTTAGACACTAAAAAATTTACAAATAATAAAAATCATCCATTTTTCATGATTCTAAGTAGCGGGACAATTCTTAATTATTTTAAAATCAATTAGTTAGCCAAAATTTAAGTGGCGAATAAGTATGTCCGAGTACTTAATTGATTAGTATCGCAATCGAGGTACTCCTTTATTAATCAGCGTGTCAATAGCCAAAAATAACTTAGAAGGTTTATAAGGTCGCCAATTAATCGTATTAAAAGGATCCCCTACATTGACATAAAACTGCAATTGATTTTCTACCATTTCTTCCACTACATGCTCTCGAAAATTTAAAAAGGCAATCCAACCATATTCTTCTTTGATGTCATCCCACCATTCTTCATAGTAAGAATTATCATCACCATGATAGTTAAGGACATTATCGCCAATAAGGATATATTTATAAATATCTCTTTCAATTAATAAGTCAATCACCTCTCGCTTCAGAAACATACAATCATTGTGGAGGGCGTCGTTCCATTCGCCCATCAATTCAATAATGGCAAAAGACTGATCGTAATCAACGAATAGAATCTTTAAGTATAAGGTAGAAGAACCAAAACCATCCCATTGTGGGTGAATATAATAGTTATAAATCTTGGTCGAATATTGGAATTCGCTATATGTTCTGCCAAAAAATGGAGATTTTTTATCTTCAGATGCAATGTATAATTCTCGCCAAGCGTAGTATGGTTCTATGTTGTGCATATTTTGATTTCGGATTTACGACCTGCCTTTATCGGCAGGACAGGTTTCGGACTTTAGTATGAAATCCGAAACTAATTGAAGCATTTTTAACAGTATATAGAAACAAGTGTTTATTAGTCTATAAAAGTATTTGGTTTTTGGTACTTAAGAATTGGAATTTTCACCCTTGATTAGCCCGAATATTTTGTTGAGCAAGTGTTGCGGTTTGTTGAATTCTTTTCGCTCGTGTTGCAGGACGTTTTGCATTAAAGATCCATTCCAAAATTCCTCTTTTAGCAGAACGAGGAAAAGCATTAAAATATGTAGTCGCTTTATCATATTGAGCTAAGGCTGTTTGTAAATCAGGTGGAATCACAAGGTTTTCAACGTCATCTAAGGCTGTCCAAGTTCCTGTTTGTTTGGCTAATGTTACCATTGCTAACCCTGCTTTTGTCATTAGTCCTGCTTCGGTTAGTCGAGTGACTTTATTTTTATTGACTCTGCTCCAATTACTTTTTGGACTGCGTTTGGAAAAATATTGAAAGTAGCTTTCTGCATCTCGCTTGTTGATTTTACTATCGACCCAACCAAAACACATTGCCTCATCGACTGCCTCTGGATAATATACGGTTGATTTTCCACTTGATTTTTTATAAATGATTAACCATACGCTTCTTTGTACCTCATGATTTTGAGCTAACCAATCTCGCCATGCTTGTCTTGATTCAGCATAAAAAGTAGCCACATCATCTGCTCGTTTTTCCATGAATTATTCGTTATTTGTTGTTCGTTACCAGTTTGTACAGTGTACCTAGCCGTAAACTGCCTAAAATTACAAATTAGTTGTAGGTTGCCCAAAATGAAAAAACGCCCACTTGTAAACAAATGGATGTCTTCCTTATTAAAATCAAACACTAAGCAAAGATGACATAAAAAAATTACAATATATTTTTATATCATAATCAAGCAAAAGGTTTTGATTTAAGTGTTTATAACACTTAAAAAAGTACAGCACTACATCAAGACTACTCAAATAGGGTATTTCAGTACTAAATTGTAGTTCTTTTTGGTAGAACTCTTAACCAATTGATAGAACATTGATATAAATGACAATATCATTGAATTTTTACCAAGACTTAATGCAAAACGAATCAACCTTTTTACGATAAAAATGTTAGTTTTGTAATCATTTTTTGGTTCTTTAGATTTAGTCTAAACGAAAACAATATTAATTTTCAAGAAATCAAGGAAAAATATTCTAACAATGAATGGACCTAAGATTTACTTAGATAATAATTCTACAACACCTGTAGATCCTCGTGTAGTCGATACAATGGTGCCTTATTTTTATGAGAAGCCCGGAAATGCAGCAAGTAGAAGTCATCCTTTTGGTTGGGAGGCAGAAGAAGCAGTAGATTATGCAAGAGAGCAAATTGCTAATTTGCTGGAAGTTGACACAAAAGAAATCATATTCACGTCTGGAGCAACTGAAGCTGATAATTTAGCGATTAAAGGCGTTTTTGAAATGTACAAAAGAAAAGGTAATCATATTATTACCTTAACGACGGAGC